>SLDI01000120.1:0-6370 GCA_007125385.1 Phycisphaeraceae bacterium
GCCGAAGGCGGCTGCATCAATTCACAGCAAAGGAACGATCATGGGCACTACGGGAATAATCATATTGATCGTCGTGTTAGTCCTACTGTTCGGAGGCGGTGGCGGGTATTATTGGAGCCGCCGAGGTCGGTAACAAGTGTCCTCCGCCGGCGAATTCAGATTCAATGCGCAACACCTGCGAGTGGTGAGCACACCGCGGCGGGGGTGGTGTCACTCGGGCGCGTTCGCGGTCGCTTGTCAAGGAACCCGAACCTTTACGAAGTTAGTGAACCCGAAGTCTTACGAGCTGGGGTTCATGAATCCGTGATCGAAAGCTGGCAGCCATGACGAACACGACCACACCGCCAGAGCCCCCGGAGGATGTTGGGCAAGCGCTGCCCTTTCCCGGCGCGGTCGACCATGACGGGCAGGTCAGCTTCACCATCTATGCCCCGGGCAAAAGGAGCGTGCATCTTGTCGGGGATTTCAACGACTGGCAGCATGATGCCGACCCGCTCGAACGGGTTGACGACGGCCTTTGGTCCGTGACGAAGGAACTGCCCCGCGGCGCGTGTGAGTACCAGTTCCTGCTCGACGGGGAGCTGCTGGTCTTCGATCCCTACGCCCGGTATGTCGAGGAAGGACACGCCCAAGAACATGGACCACAACTACCTCAAGTGGGACGAGCTGGCCACGGCCGGCGGCAAGGGCCTGCCCGATCACTACGCCCGGCTGGTGCAACTCCGGCGGGAGCGTGACGCGCTGCGCAGCGAGCACATCGCCATCGATGCCGTGACGCCAGAGCAGAAGTCGGTGGTCTACCATCGCTGGACCGACGCCGGGGATGAGGTCGTCGTGGCCGCGAACTTCTCGCCCGACACGCAGCACCTGACGGTCGGGATGCCGAGTTCGAGATCATGGCGGGAGCTGTTCTCGGATGACATCCTGGAGGCCGATGGCAGCATCGAGCTGAACATCGAGCCCTGGGCGGCAAAGGTGTTTCTCAACTGCCCCTGACGGGACCGCGGCTCAGCCACGCGGAGAGGGGGCGTTGAGCATGGCGATAGTCGAGAAGAAGGCGTCCATGTCGACGTGGAGGACGGCGCGGTCGATCGCCCCTTTGTTACGCGACCCGCCAGTGCCCGGTCGATGCTGCGCGGATGCGCAGGCTGTGGCATCCCGCCCGGTGCGCGAGAAATGTGCGATGAAACCAAAAGCTCACTTGCTCAGCCTCTGGGAGACCATCCGCACGAGCTACTGGTTCGTGCCCTCGCTCCTCGTGGTTGGGGCCTTTGCCCTGAGCCAGCTCACGTTATGGATCGATCAGGCCGTCGAGACTCAGTGGGCACAGGAGGTGGGCTGGCTTTACACCGGCAGCGCTCAAGGGGCACGGGCCCTACTGGCCACCATCGCAAGCTCAATGATCGGCATTGCGGGCGTGGTCTTCTCTATCACGATTGTGGCCCTGACGCTGGCTTCCAGCCAACTGGGGCCTCGGCTGCTTCGCAATTTCATGCGCGACCTGGGTAATCAAATCGTGCTCGGCACGTTTCTGGCCACGTTCCTGTTCAGCCTGATGATCCTGCGGAAAGTGCACGGCGACGACGGCGGCCTGAGCGGTGAGTCCGTTCCCCAGATCAGCATGTTGGTCGCTATGCTCCTGGCGCTGGCAGGGGTGGGGGTGCTCATCTTCTTTATTCACCACGTGGCGAGTTCCATTCAGGCTCCGAACGTCATCGCTTCGGTGAGTCGGGAACTGCAGGCAGCGATTGACCAACTGTACCCGGAGGAGGTCGGTTACGAGCCTTCGCAGAAGCTGGAGCAGGAGGCCGCCGGCGTTCAGATCCCTGGAGAATTTGAATCTCACTCCCGAACCGTCTGTGCCGACTCCGACGGCTACATTCAACGGTTCGAATTGGATCAGCTTATGCAGGAGGCGGTGGCATGTGACCTGATTGTCCGCGTCGAGCATCGTCCGGGGCAGTTTGTCGAAAACGGAGACATTGTCATCCGAGTCTGGCCGGACGAACGGGTGGATGACGCACTGGCAAGACGCTTACGGCAGTGCTTTTTAGTTCAGACCCAGCGGTCGATGGCTCAGGATGCGGAGTTCTCGGTGGACCAGCTCGTAGATATCGCGGTGCGAGCACTTTCCCCCGGCATCAACGATCCCACCACCGCTATGCACTGCATCGATCGGCTGGGGGCGTGCATGAGCCGGCTCGGGGAGCGCCAGTTTCCATCACCTTACCGGCTGGACCCGCAGGGGGGCCTGCGTATCGTCGTCCGCGACCAGAGCATCGAAGACTATCTCGACGCGGCGTTCAACCAGGTCCGACAGAACAGCAGAGACACGCTCTCGGTGATGATCCGCATGCTTGAGTCGTTTGAGCGAATGGCCAACCACATGAAGCATGAAAAGGGGCGAGCGTGTCTGGCGGAGCACGTGCGGATGGTGTACGAGCAAGCCGCGGATGCGGTGACCGCACCGCGCGACCGGAACAAGCTGGAGCAGCGGTACGAGGAGGTTCGCCGATCGCTGAGCGCTGGGTGAGCGATAACAGGTGCGAGAGGGCATGGTATGTGCATCGCAGTCGGCATAATGCTGGCTGTACTTGTAACTTTCAAAGTTAGTTGAGGGGAATTGGCGACAACACGGGATGACCGCGAGCCTTTGGTAGCCGCGGACCCTGGGAGGAGCAGAGGGGGAGGTGGGGTGGTGGCCGAGGGTGTAATCCGCGTGTGCGTGTTGCATGTGCCTGCCATCTCTCAAAGTCGATCTCAGCGTGAAGGGCTGCGACTCGACGGCTGGCTGGTAACCTCATCTTCGATTCAACGCCTCGGTTCGGCAGCATCGTGATGCTGATTGCCGCGCCGTGATGCTTCGAACCTCCTCATCAATGCGATCGAAATGAGTCGATACAGAATGAGCACGATAAACAAGACGCCCATGAGCGCCAGAGCGCGCCAGTAGAATGCATTGAGCACGACCCGGCTCTGATCGGCCATGGCCGTGATTCGTCCATCGGCTGCCTCGCTCGCCTCCTCAATCCGACCCCCCCACTCTGGTGAGCCGAGCAGCGTGCGCGAAGTCGTGAGCATCTCGTTGAGTTGTTCTGCAGCCGTCGTAAGTTCCCTAAGCGCTTCGGTGTGCTCTCGGATGTCGAAGGGGCGGCGCCGCTGAACCTCGGTCTTCCACCGGTCCCATTTATCGAACTGGTCGAAGAGGGCATGGCCTGCATCCAACGTTTCGGTAAGCGATTGACCCGCGGGCTCAAGTGAGGCAACGAGTTCGCGGCCCTCGTTTAAAGCCGCACTCACGTTCGTAATCGTGGCGTCGGCACTCTTCAGCGAGTCATCGAGTCCCTCGAGAATCGCTTGCCGCTCGGCCGCGATGGTGGAGGGAAGTTGCTCGAGTTGATCGGTCAGCCGGTTCAGGTTGGCAAGGGCGGTGGCGGTCTCCGGCGTGGCGACGAGGTCGTCCTTCATCGCCTCGATTTGCCATCGCAGCAGCGTGGGCTCGCGCTTGAGCCGATAAAACATCCGCTCACCGAGTAGACGCGCCTCGTCGACGGCCTGGCCCGCCTCTCCGATCTCGGCGAAGAAACCCCGAGCTTCAAGCACCTCGGCTGCAGCCGACCTGCTCCGTCCGATGGCAAAGTTCGAGAAGCGAACAAACGATGGTCGAACGACTTCCGGGTTCTCCTGATGCCAGCCCCGTAGCAGCGAGTCGAGAACCTCAATTTGATCGGTCGTAAGCACCCGAGCGGCAAGTGTCCACGACTCTGCTCTGGCCCGAGCCAGGGCATCGGCCAGCGTCTGACCTTGCTCGCCGAACACCGCCACGGCCCTGCCGTCGTCGTCCCACACCTGACTGACCAGCGTGGTGACCACGACCAGGTCGAGCATACGCGTGAAGGCGTCGGCGTTACTGGCGATGTCGTAGACGTTGGTAGCATTGTCTACGAGAAGCACCTGCGCCGCTCGACGCTGCGCCGGATCTGGATTGTCCTCCTTCAAAGTCTCACAGACGGAATAAAGCAGGCTGACGTAGCGATCGGCAAAGGCACGGGTGAGGCCGTCAAGTTCCTCCGCCGTAACCCGCTCGCCAGCCGCCGCACCACCAAACTCACGCGCAGGTTCGTCGTCCGAACTCCGCTGCAGCGCACTGCATCCCCCGCACAGGAGCACGACGCTCCCCAACAGTGTGATGGCGGCGAGTGGCGAGCGAGGGTCCATCGGGTCATCCGGCTGATCGGTTCAGCTTCGCTTCGATAATGGAATAACAATTCCACCAGACCCCGAGCAGATAGCATGCGAGAACCGCCCGGGGGACGTACTCGTCGCCGCCTCATGACCGACACGGGCCGTTTATTCCTACCCGACTATACTGCCAAGTTTCCTTAACATCATAGGCACGGCAATCAAGTAATCCAAGCGGCTGTTGGTGCCCACGGGCGTCTCGGCAGGATTCTTGCCCTCGGCCAGCGCCCGCACGATGATGTCGCGATCCGTCGCCATGCTTATCGGCTGATCGTGTTTAAACACCGGCAGCGTCCCAACGTCCTTAACCATTCACAGCAATCACAGCAGCAAGGGGCAGGTCTGCCCCACGCGGGGGACGTTTGCCGATCTTCAGGATCGCGTCGCGGGCCTTGAGCATCGCGCGTTCAAAGCCCTTGGCCGTCAGCTCCGACGTTCGAGCCAAACGCCGCCTTCGACGCCTTCGGTGTCTACGCCACGCTGAAGCACGGCGGGGATTTCGGCGCCGCGGCCGGTGCGCTGCGTCAGAATGGCTACGGTGACACCTCCACCGAAGCCGCGTCGGACGTCGAGGTCGCGGTTCTTCGTGTCGGCCGCCTGGACTGTCACCGTGGGCTCGGCGCTCTCCAGCTCGAACGACGCCCTCGTCAATGAGCGCATCTCGCTCGCCCGCAGGCCCGTCTCGATCGCCAGGCGGTAGAGCATCGCCCGCTCCTGCCCGGCCATGCCGTGCCGCTCCGGCGCCGCCGCCGTGGCGTTGAGCAGGCGCGTGGCCTCATCGACGCTCAGGACCCGGCGCTCGTGGCGCCGATCGTTGCGGACACGGGACGCGGGCAACGGACGCAGATGCTCAACGGGCGACTGGTTCAGCCGGCCGTCCGCCACGGCCCACCGGCAGAAGCTCTTGAAGTCACGCAGGTAATAGTTCTGCGTCTGGGCGCTCGCCGGCTTTTTCCCCGCGCGGACCGTGCTGATGAACCACTGGACCTTGCTGCCCTGCACGTCGGACCAGTACGTGACACGGCAGCCGGCGAGGATGACCCCGATCAGCGCCGCGGCCTGCGCCGGATCGACCGCGATGGGTTCGACCGAAGACAGGGCCGTGTGCTCCGGCTCCGCGTCGGGTGGAAGGTCACAGACTTGCGTGGCTTCGGCGTCGATCTCCAGCTCCCGCGTCGCGCGACGATGGCCCAAGGCGCCGATGCCGACGGTGCCGCGTCGGACTACGATCGACGTGCCGGAGGCTCGGCGCCTACATGCCTTATTCGCAGAAGCGGCCCGTTCGCGTCAGCCATTCGCCACCCTCGCGGGTCGCGCAGCGGGTCGGACTCCATGACCTGCAATGGACTCATATGGACCCATATGGATTTCACGGCCGCAAAGCGGGCCCCGCGGCGGCTCGCGCAAGTCTTTGACGTGGCGGACGTTTGACCGCAACTTCTGAACACGGCACAATATAGAGCCCCACGCCGGTGTGGCGGAATTGGCAGACGCGACGGATTCAAAATCCGTTGGGGCTAAATACCCCGTGTGGGTTCGACTCCCACCACCGGCACTTTCCCGCTCCCGAAGGGTTCCGAAGCAACGGGAACATCCGCGATATGTTCCGAAGCGTCAACGCTTTCCGGTGCTTTCGTCGGCTCCCGTTTCGGCTGCTTTCCCACCGCTTCGGTCGGCTTCTGCGCCGCTTTTTGCGCCGTCTCCGCCCCGACTGTAGCGCCCACGGCGCGCTCGAAGTGGTCGTCGGTCAGTTGCAGGTAGTGGGCCGCGGCGACTGGCTGGCTGTTGCCGATCCACTTGCAGACGACATGCATGGGGAATGACTCGGCCAGCTCCGTTTCGCGGGTCGATCGCAGGTTTTGGAACAGCTTGGGCCACGGCTCGTAGCCGGCGCGGCGAATGATGCGATTGAACTGGGTGCGCAGGTTGGCGTTGGTGTCTCGATACCGCGTGATGACGTGCTCGCTGCCGGTGTCGGCTTCGCTGAACGCTTCCAGCAGGACCGGCCGGAGCTCCGGGAACAGCGGGATCATCCGCGAGGCACCGCCCTGATGGTGCTCGGTTTTGGGGCTCGGTACGCGGATCCTGTTGTGCTCCCAGTTCACGTCCGCCCACGTCAGCGCCAAGA
>SLDI01000637.1:0-6359 GCA_007125385.1 Phycisphaeraceae bacterium
AGGTCGACGAGCTAAGTTACTCCGTGGACACCAACACGGGGCAGGTCCTGAGCCTCTCGCTCAACGGCCAGGATCTGGATTTGGAGACCGTCGAGTTCCGCGACGGTTTCGGTGAGGGCGTGGGCCCCGGCGAGGGAGAACTGGTGGACATCAACGTGTTCGACAACGCAACCTTCAACTTCGCCGGCTTCGGCTCGCGCTCCAACACGGGTGAGTTCAGCCACTTCAGCGTTTCGCTGGAGGAGGCGGACGACGAGGTCCTGGTGGGCGACATGAACTTCGACGGCGTGGTGGACACCGGGGACGTGGCCCCGTTCGTGCTGGCGCTGACGGATCCGGAGGCTTACCAGAGCCAGTTCGGCGTGGACGAGGCGACGATGATCGCCGCCGGCGACATCAACGAAGACGGCGCGTTAGACACGGGTGACGTGGCCCCGTTCGTCCAGTTGCTCGTGGGCGACGACACCGCGGCGGTGCCCGAGCCGGGCAGCCTGGCGCTGCTGGCCGGGGCCGGGGCGATCGCGCTGATGCGCCGTCGTCGCGCCGCGTGATCGGTTCAGGCCAGACGTTGCAGCGAAGACGGTGGGGCGGTGTTGGCCCCGCCGTCTTTCTTGTCCGATCCACGGATTCTGGCGGCGCCGCCAGAGCGGTGACGTGGTATCGGTGCAGGGGTCGAAGGAGTCGTTGGCTTGAGTGAGACGTCCCTGGTGCAGCAGGAGGTGGCCCTGCGCGGGCCCGGCCTGAGCCTGGCGTTCGCCGTGGTGGACGAGGCGTTGCGGCTCGTCCAGATGCAGCGGGCCGACGGGGCGCCGATGCTCTTCGCGGACGAGGCTTGCCGTGTCGCCACGGCCGGGCCGGTGGGCAATCCATTGGCGGTGGTGCTCTACGGCCCCGGCGGCGAGCTGATCTGCCCGGCGTCGAGCTTTCGCGTGGCCGAGCATGAGGCGGACGGGCAGCGGTTGTGGGCCAGGCTCGAGCATCATGATCAGCCGATGGTGCTGCTGCTGGAGATCAGCGTGGAAGGGCACGTGGCGACGTGGCGGGGGCAGATGGGCTGGAATGGCGCGGAGGCGGTCGAGGCGGACATCTACTTCCCGCTGCTGTCGCGCCTGGGCGTCGCCGAGGTGGGCGGCGGGCGGACGATCATGCCGGAGAACGGCGGAGCGGCACTCGGCCCGCTGGATGCGGTGAACTACCGCCGGGCGTACATGGGCAACCTGGCGAGCGCGGCGTTCCTGATCGAGGGTGACGCGGTGGGCCTGGCGTTCCTCGACGAGCACCCGGCGGACCACGGGGCCGACCCGGCGGCTTGCGTGCAGCGATCGTACGTCGTGGGCAATGACTTTCCGGTGGCCCCGGACTCGAGCTGGGGCGATCGCCGGGGCGAGACCCGCCGCGGCCCCGACGGGCCGTTCGTCGGCGTATGCCACCGCCGGCGATTTCGCGCGGCTCCGGTGGAGGGGACGACGGACAGCAACGGCGAGCCATACCTCAGCCCGTTCACCGGCGACGTGGCGGACCTCGGGCCGGTGCGCACCTATGCCTATCGCGGCGGCTGGCGCGACGGCGCCGACTGGCTGCGCGAGCAGCGTCGGCACACGGTGATGCGGACCTCGCCGGCTGACTGGTACCGGCGCACCAGCTTCATCAGCGAGGCGATGGGCGACGTGCTTGTCGACCACGGCCGGACACTGCATGACCTGCGCCCGCTGCTGGCGGCGCGGCGCGAGCTGGGCAGCGACCTGTTCCTGATCCCGGGCTTTCATGAGCCGGAGCTGGTCGGCGGTCGGCACAACTGGCTGAATCGTGGCGACTACGTGCTCGCGGCGCAGAACCTCGGCGGCCTCGATGCCGCCCGGCGGGGCATCGAGGCCGTGCATCAGGCCGGCGGCCGCGTCATCTTTTACATCGAGGGGCTCATCCTCTGGAAGCGATCGCGCGTCGGGCGCCACTTCGGCCGGCAGTGGGCCCTGATGAACGCCGACGGCTCGTGCTACGAACACTACGAGGGGTTCTGGCACATGTGCCCGGCCTGCCAGCCGTGGCGGCAGTGGCTGGCGCGGACCTGCGCACGGATCGTTGAGCAGACCGGCGTCGACGGGTTCTTCATCGACTCGCAATGCGCCACCTCGAGCAAGCGATGCTACAACCCGCAGCACGAGCACCCCCATCCCGACGTGTGGAACTGGGGCGTGTGCGAGTTGCTGCGCCAGGTGCGCCAGGCGGTGGACGCCGTGAACCCCGGGACGGTCCTGCTCGTGGAGGGAGCGGCGGACATGGTTCGGCCGTGGGTCGACGGCTTCATCTCGCATTCGCATCAGTGGACGGGCATGCGCTTCAACGTGCCGCTGCTGCGCTACCTGCACCCCGAGATCCGCACGTTTGAAAGCTGGTCGAGCGAGAAGCGTGGCGGCGCGGACCGGCCCATCGAGGCGCTGCATCTGTTCAACGCCGTGACGGGCCAGCGCATCTACGCCCACCAGCCCAACGCCGGCCGGATGCAGGCGCTGTCGCGTCTGACGCGGGACTATTACGACGCCTACCCGGAAATCTGCACAAGCGATCTGTCGAATCCCCCGCCGGCCTGCGAAGCCCCGATCCTCGCCGAGCTCTTCGACAGCGTGCCCCGGGTCATGACGGTGGCCAACCCGACACCCCAGCGGTGGCGCGCGTGCATCGGGCTGCCCGGCCGCGAGGCGGGCATGCTCCTGGACCGGGTCTCCGGCCAGCGCGTCGCGGTCGAGGCCGGCCACGCCACGTTGCCGCTCGAGCCGTGGGGCTATGCGGCCTACGAGCTGCGGGCGTAATCGTTCCGCCGTGCCCTCGTGCGGCGCAGCGCGAGCATCCCGGCGCCGATCAGCAGCATCGAGCTGGAGGCGGGCTCGGGCACGAACTCGTAGACGAGGTTCTTGCCGTACCGGTTCTCCTCCACGATGATGAGGTAGCTGCCGTCTTCACGGCGCATGCCGTTGATGGCGTAGGGCAGGTCGAGCGCGCCGGACTCATGGTGCACCTCCTCGCCCGGGTAGAGGTATTGCACGAACGCGCCCGTGTCCGCGTCATAGACCAGCAGTTCGCCGAAACGGTCGCCCGGCCGACCGCCGGTGTCCCAGAGCGGACCCTTGGCGCCCATCCCGACGAAAACGAAGTCATCGACCACCGTGAAGGTGAACGGGTAGATGTTGTTCTCCCAGAAGTCGTCGCTGCGATCGTAGGGCGGCTCGATCACGAAGCGTTCCTCTCGCTCGCCGCCGGCCCAGCCGTCGTAGCGGATGATCTTCTGCATCCCCGGAAACTGGCCATCGCCGGCGAGGTACATCACATCCTCGTCAGCCTTGTATTCCAGTCGCGTCACGTCGTGAAAGGCATCGGGGATCGGCTCACGCTCAAGCTCGGCGATGTCGTACGTCAGGCTTCCATGCTCGTCCACGCCCTGGTTGGGCAGGCGGAGGATCTGGCGATGGGCGATCCAGATGTCGCCGCGATCGTCCACGTGCAGGCCGCGAATGAACGCATAGCCAATGTCGAAAGTGTCGAACTCGTCGGCGTGGACCTGTCCGTCGCCGGCCTGGTCGGTCCAGATCCACCGGCGGTTGGCGTGCGCCCCGGCGTCCCACTGCGGCCGACGATCCATCGCCCAGACGTACTTGTCCCACTGGCCGTCCCAGTCCACGGCGATCTTCATCATGGGCACGGCGATGTTGCCCTCGAAGCGATAGCCGACGAGGAATTCGCTGTACATGTTGGTCTTGAACATGTACGTCCGGCCGTCGATCTCGCGCATCCACGTCGTCTCCAGCGCTTCGTGGACGCGCGGGTCGTCGGGGTAGCTGAACGGGTTGAGCGTGCTGGCCAGGTAGCTCCAGCTTTCGCCCGGCGGCTGGTCGTAGTCCATGGCGAAGCGGGCGGAGTTGTTGTGGATGATCCGGCCGTCCGTGCCGGGGGCGAAGTCGGCGGCCTGGGTGAAGAAGACGCCGAGCAGTTGCCACTTCATCTCGCCGTCGGGCGTGTAGGCGCGCAGGTCCGTGCCGCCCATCCAGTGGTAGCCGTTGTTGGCGACGTAGAGGTTGCCCTGGGCGTCGACGCCCATGCCGCGCACGCCGTAGAGCCGGTCGTCGCCCATGGCGCCGGGCTCGTCACCGGCGAAGATGCCGCCGTACTCGCCAAAGGTGTCGACCTTGACCGGCTGCTCGCCGGTGGTGTCGTAGTAGAGGATCTGCTGCCGTGGCCCGTGGTCGAAGACCATCAGGCGGTTGTCGTTGTCCACCGCCAGCGCCACCGGATCGACCACGTCGCTGATTTCGTGGCCGGCGCTGGAGCGGATGACGGGGCGGGCGTCGAGGGCCTGCGGCGGCGGATCGGAATGGCCGTCGCGGAAGAAGCGGCCCCAGACGCTCTCGATCTCCCATGTCACGCCGTCATGGTCGACGATGGTGAACGGGTCGATCTGCTGGCCGCGTTGGGGATCGTTGCCGATGACGTCGCCATCCTTGTACACGCCGTAGCGTCGGCCCGCCTCGTCCCAGTGGCTGGTGGTGTAGATCGTGCCGTCGGCATCGACCTCGATGCCCAGCACATAGTTCTGCACCCAGCGATCACCGCGGGCGAACGTGTCGCCCACCCAATGGGTGGTCCAGTCGAACACCGGCTCGGGAGCCTCGGCCTGTGCGGCACCGGCTACGAAAACAGCCGCCACCACCGCCGTAACAGCCGATCTGTGCTTCGCCATCATTTCACTCCCTGCTGCGAATCAGCCACGGCCGTGTCTGCCATCGCTGCACATCGAAGCTCAACTCGCCGCGACCATCTTCCACCGGGAATGTGACGCTCTGGCCATCGATCAGGTCGCGGGCTTCGTACGTTCCGTCGGGCAGGTCCGCGAGGCGGATGGTCGCCTCGCCGGCTTCGTCGCCGGTGTGGCTGGCGACGACGATCAACTCATCGTTCTGATCGAAAAAGCCGAAGCCCGTCATGTTCGGGCCGAACGCCAGCGGACGATCCGGCAGGTCGTCGGGGCTGACGATCGGCGCGAGGCTGGTCAGGCGATCGCGCTCTGCTTCGGTAAGCAGCTCCGGCTCAAAGACAATCCACCCCGTCGGGGCATGGGCATCGTTCAGGGCGTCGAGCGCGGCGTCGGAGACGTAGTAGCCCACCGCGGCGCCGGCGCTGCGCAGCTCGGCCATGCGGTTGGCGACGTTGTACTCCTCCTGTCGCTCTTCCATGCGCCGTTCGCTGGGCACGGAGTAGTAGCCGGCGAGCCCGAACGGCCGGGTGGGGCGATGCTCGTGAATGAGGTGGAAGCTGTCGGGCTGCGCGTCATCCTTGTCCCAGTAATGCCGCATGAAGAACTGGGCCCCGCGCCGCACCTCGCCCTGGCGCGTGGCGATGTGCGTCCAGCCGACCTCCAGCCAATGGTGATCGAGGAAGCGCCGGCCGCGCTCCTCCTGCTCATCCTCGTCGAGCTCCGGCCATGTGTTGGCCACCGCGGCCCAGAAGGCGTAGTGGTCGGCGCTCATCTGCGCGCCGACGACGAAGTCGGGCTCGCGGGCGGCGAAGCTGCCGAAGATGGCCGACGTCGTGCCCTCGGGGCGGATGTTGCGCAGCCCGTCGCTTTGCAGCTCGATCCGCGACCAGATCTGCTCGCGCGGCACGTGCTCGAGCAGCAGGCGGAAGTCCGTGCCCTGATAGCGGCGCCGGCTGGGCGTGCGGTGCGTCTGGAAGCCGACCATCGCCTGTTCGCCGGTGTGAGCCTCGATCTCGCGCACCAGCGCGGCGTAGTAGCGGCCATAGGCGTGGGCCCAGAAGTCGTTCCACGTCGGCAGGTGGTGGTCGCGGATGTAGCGGGCGCGCTCGGCGTCGTCGGCGTCGGGCAGCTCGAGGCCGGCCCAGTCGGCGAAGGCCGCGACGATGCGCCGGTGGTAGTCGATCACACGCGTGCTGTCGTAGGGGATGCCTTCGAGGAAGTCGGCGGCGATCACGCCGGTGACGCCGGTCTCACCGGCCGTGATGCCGATGCGCCGGGCCAGCCAGTCGCCATAGGTGGCGTTGTCGATGCCTTCCGGCCAGTCCTGCTCGTCCAGAGGCATGGGCGGGCTGATGTGGCCGAAGTCCGGGTTCCACGGCTCGCCGTCGACGGTGCGGGCGAAAAGGTGACGCCGGGCCTCGTACCACTGGCCATATTCCCGCCACCCCGGCTCCTCGGCGCGGTCCCCGCCGGGGCGCGCATCGGCGAATGTGCCCGTCCAGTGCACGAGCTCGAAGAACGGATGGTGCCCCGTCGCGGCGATTTGCTCCGCGGCGCCGCGCGCCTCGCCATGGCCGGCTTCGCGGTAGAACAGGACGTCCGGCCACTCGCCCAC
>SLDI01000247.1:0-6347 GCA_007125385.1 Phycisphaeraceae bacterium
CGCCGCTGCCCTGGCGCGACCGCGGCCCGCGCCTCATCCCCCACTTCGGCGCGATGCGGTTCATTGAATAGCGTTCGTGACGGGTGCCACTGACAAGGCCGTCCGCGGCCTTGTCAGTGTTTGACGGCGATTGCCACTGACAAGCTCCGCAGACTCCGCTGTCAATGGCCTTAACGTTGTGAACTTTCGCGTGGCGGCGCCGATGTAGGGTGGGTAGAGCGCAGCGAAACCCACCACGCTGGCCATGGATTCCCGCCGCGACCGGTGGGTTTCGCTTCGCTCTACCCACCCTACAGCCAGAGTGCACGGCGTTCAGTCGCCCCGCCCGGCCGCTACGACGCAACTGAATGCGTTGTCGGACCGCTCGGCTCGGCCACGTCGGCCGACGGATTCTCGACGCCGCGCAGCACCCGGCCGCTGCGGCTGCGCAGCGCCTCGACCAGCGCCTCGACACTGTCCAGCGGCTGGGCGAACGCCAGGCCCGAGAGCTGCGGCCAACGGACGTGATGACAATCCGAGCCGGCCGTCCACGCCAGATCGTTCACCTGCGCGTAGCGTTCGGCCATCTCGTTCCACGCGTCCTGGTCGCAGGCGTTGTGCACCTCCGCGGCGTCGACGTGCTTGTGCAGCAGCCGCGTGTACCGGATGTACTCGCGCTGCCGGAACGGATGCGCCTGGCTGACGAAGCCACCCGCGGCGCGTACGGCGTCGAGGTAGTCGATCACGTCCCATTGCAGGATGTCGTCGTGGGCGAGCAGGAAGTCCTTGCCCAGGCCGTACGTCAGGAACTCGGTGCCCTGGTAGTTGTACTCCCAGCCCAGGAAGACCGTCAGCCCCAGGGGCCGGCCCGCGGCGGCGGCGCGCTCGTAGCCCAGGCAGAATCGCTCGACCCGCTCGTGCCACGGCAGATCCGCGGGCACGGCGCAGTTGCCGTTGAAGAAATGGTCCGTGACGACGATCCCCGCGTAGCCCGCCCGGGCGTACATCTCCGCCAGCTCCGCCCCGCCGCTGCGGCCGCAGGCGCTGGCTTCGCTGGTGTGCATGTGGGTCTCGTACCGGTAGCGGGGCTGGGTGTCGGCCATGGCGTTGCATCCTACCGGCAGCGGCCGGGCGTGTCCCCTGGCCAGGCCCATGCGGCGGGGCTGCCGCCGAGGGCGTAAGCGTAGCGAAGAGGGCGGGTTAGCGGCTCGGGGGCGGTGTTTTCCACATGCGCTGGGCCGTCGCCGCCCCGGTGGCGATATCATCGGGCGAGATCATCCCGATTATCCGCAACTGCCTTTTCACGCACTGTTTGCGACATTTCTTCAAGGCGTTGCCCTGGGGCGGGCGGCCAGCGGCGCGCCCGCCGGGGCGCGAATTCACAGGTTTTCCACATCTTTCCCGGCTCGCAAAGGACACTGGGCACCCGAGCGCATGCTCGATGGATCGCACGGGGGCCTCAACGTCCTCCGGGCAAGCAATTGCATTTCGCCGCGCTCTTTACGGGCTCCGCGAGAACCCGTCGCCCTTCGATGGTGGCCCCGGTCGCTGCCCTCGCCGCGTTGCCCCGCCCGTCGGGCCCCGGTACAGTGATCGGCGACGGCGCACGCAGCCGGCGACCCGGCCGGCCTCGTCATCCGTGAGCCGCAAGGCCAGGAGACGTAATGATGATGCGATCCGGTGCGATGACGTTGGCGTGCCTGGCGCTGCTCGCCGGCCCGGCCTGGGCCCAGATGACGGTCTACACCCACGAAAACGCCCCTGACGCCCCCGCCCTGGACGAGCTCGAGCGACGCCAGAGCATCACCCAGCACGGCATCACCTGGACCTTCGACGAGCCCGTGCCCGTCGGCCGGTTCGTCAACGGCGACTATTACGTCGTCGGCGCGGTGACCATCACTGACATCGACCCGCGCCCGCGCATCGGCGACGAGGTCAGCGCCGACGAGCTCGACGCCCGCGAGCAGGGCGGCGACGGGCCGTTCGTCCGCAACGGCTCGACGCTCAACCCCCCGCCGGCCCAGCGCGTCGGCTACGACAGCGGCATCCGCAACTGGTTCCGCGCCGAGCTCGCCCACCAGCCGCCCATCCAGATGCGCCCCGGCGACAGCCTCGTCTCGACCATCAGCCTCGAGCTCGAGCAGGAGACGGACTATCCCTACCACGGCTCGGGCCGGACGCGCGGCAGCGGCGACATCAGCCCCGTGCGCACCGCCGCGGTGCTCACCTGCGTTGCCGAGCCCCTGCCCGCCGACGCCTTCCGCCCCGCCTACACCGACCACAACGACAGCGACGCCGAGCGCAAGATCTACTACGCCCGCGACCTGGATCGCGACAGGCTCCCGACGCTCAGCCCGCTCGACGGCGACAATTACCAGACCTCGCCCGGCGGCGGCACCGACCTGGACTTCTGGGTCCGCGTCTTTGATCGCCCGTGGGTCAACACGGGGTTCTTCGGCTTCGACCAGCCCATGGAGAACATGCCCCACTACGGCCAATGGGTCGGCCAGGCCCAGTCCATGGCCGGGCTCATCCTCTGCCTGGACATCGACCCGGCGCAGAAGGAGCGGCTGCTCGTCCGCGTCGTGCAGGTCGGCATCGACTACTGGGGCGCCGTCCGCGGCGGACACCCGGGCTGGCAGGGCTGGGGCGGCCACGGCTCGGGGCGGAAGTTCCCCATCGTCTTGGCCGGCCTGCTGCTGGGCGACGAGGAGATGGCCTCGCCCACCGTCGCCTTTGCCGAGGCCAACTTCGGCGAGGACAACCAGACGATGTACGACGAGGCCTGGACCGGCGCTCACGTCGTGTTCGCCGGCCACTCCGGGGTGCACCACGGCCGGGGCGAGGTCCCGCGCCGCCAGTGGGGTCCCTACGAGCACCTGCACCCAAGCCGATGGCAGGAGGACGGGCTCAACGGCCGGCAGAGCGAGGCCTACCGCCGGGCCAACTCCAGCAGCTCCTGGCCCGGCCAGGCGCTGACGATGCGCCTGCTCGGCGGCGAGGAGGCCTGGGCCCACGACGCGTTCTTCGACTACGTCGATCGCTGGATGTACGAGCCGGACGAGCAGAACCGCGCGGTCATCGCCGACCTGCACAACCTGGCCACGCCCCGTCAGACGTGGACCTTCCAGGGCAACACCTGGGAGCCGTTCGTCAAGCAGATGTGGGACCGGTACCGCGAGACGCTCGACGCCCCGATCGACGGCTGGCAGCAGCCGCGCGACGTCGAGCCGGTGCGCCGGTAGGGGCGGGCGGCCGGCGAACGCGGCGAATGTGATCACCCCATAAGCCGCTTGTGGCTTCGCGAAGCCGCAAGCGGCTTTTTTTGCGATGGGAACGGTCACCCCTCCGGCTTCACGAAGCACTTGATGCTCAACCCGAAGCCGTGCAGCGCCGTGGGCGTGAAGGGGTGGTTGGTGATGAGCTTGAGGTTGCGCACGCCCAGGTCGCGCAGGATCTGGCAGCCGATGCCGTAGGCCCCGTGGTGGGACGGGTGGCCGATGCCCGGCGACGTGTGGGCCCGGCCCAGGGCGGCGCCGGCGTCGGGCGGCCCGCCGGGGCTTTGCAGGCGCTTGAGCAGGCCCGAGCCCATGCCCTCGTGGCGCAGATAGACCACCGCCCCGCGCCCGGCGTCATGGATCATCCGCATCGATCGCTCGAGCGTCCGGCCCGACGGCTGGGTCGTGTCACCGAACACGTCGCCCAGGAGGTTCTGGCTGTGCATGCGCACGAGCACCGGCTCGTCGATGTCCACGGCCGCCCCCGCGGCGCCGCGCCGGCCCACGTCCCCGCAGGTCAGCGCCACGTGCGGCAGGGGGTCGACCATCGATTGATACACGTGCAGGTCGAACGCGCCGATGGGCGTCTCGAGCGTGCGCGTCTCGGCCCGGGTCACCAGCCGCTCGCGCTGCAGGCGATGCTCGACGAGGTCGGCGACCGAGCACATCTTCAGCCCGTGCCTGGCGCAGAGCTTTTCCAGCTCGGGCCGGCGGGCCATGGTCCCGTCGTCGTTCATCACCTCGATGATGATCGCCGCCGGCGTCAGCCCGGCCAGGCGGCACAGGTCGACCGAGCCCTCGGTCTGCCCGGTGCGCACGAGGCACCCGCCGTCGCGGGCGCGCAGCGGCTGGACGTGGCCGGGACGCACCAGGTCCTCCGGCCGGGTGCGCTCGTCGGCGAGCAGGCGGATGGTCGCGGCCCGGTCGGCGGCGCTGACGCCGGTCGTGATGCCGAAGCGCTCGTCGGCATCGACCGTGATCGTGTAGGCCGTGCCGTGCAGCGCGGTGTTGGACCGGCCCTGCGGCTCGAGGCCCAGGCGATCGCAGATCGCGCCGTCCAGGGCCACGCACATCATGCCCCGGGCCTCGCGGAGCATGAAGTTCACCGCCTCGGGCGTGGCGTGCTCGGCGGCGAGCACCAGGTCACCCTCGTTCTCGCGCTGCTCGTCGTCGACGAGCACGATCATGCGCCCGCCGCGCACCTCTTCGAGGATGTCGTGAATCGGGTCCATGCAGCAGGCATGATAGGCCAAGGCCGGCAGCGGCGAGCCGCGGCCGGATGGCATCCGGACGGTTCGCGCACCGGGCGCGCGGCGATGTTGACGGCTCACTGCACCGTCTCCAACCCCGCGGCGCGCCACGCCGCCAGGCCGCCAAGCACGTTCATCACCTGCTCGCGGCCGGCGCGCTTCAGCAGTGAGGCGGCCACCGACGCCCGCTGTCCGCTGCCGCACATCACGGCGATGGGGCGATCGGTGGGCAGCTCGTCGATCCGCTGCTCGATCTGGCCGGCGTGAATCGACATCGATCCGGGCACGTGGCCGCTGTGCCACTCGGCCTCGGTGCGCACGTCGACGACCACCGGCCGGTCGCCATTGTCCGACGCCGCCAGCCGCGCCGCCAGTTCCGGCGCCGAGACGGTCTGAACGTGCGCCACGGCGAACCCGGCCGTCTGCCACGCATCGATGCCCCCCGCCAGATGGCCGCGGACGTCATCCAGTCCGACGCGCACGAGCTGGGTGACCGCCTGCTCGCGCTGCGCCGGCTGGTCGAGCACGAGCACGATCGGCCGCTCGTCCGACAACACCCACCCGGCCCACGTTGCGAGGTTGTCATCCAGGGCGATGTGCACCGCCCCGGGCACGTGCCCGCCGGCAAACGCCTCCTTGCTTCGCACGTCGAGCACCTGGGCGCCGGTCTCGATCTGCTCGCGCACCTGGGCCGGCTCCAGCGCCCGCCCGCCGGGCAGCACCGGCCCGAGCACCGGCGGGCCGTCGCGGTTAACCCGCTTCATCCGCGCAAAGTAGGGCGGCGCCGGCGGCATTCCCTGAAGCAGCGAAGCCGTCCACTGCTTCTCGCCCGCCCATTGCAGCGCGGCGTTGAAACGGCGCTCGTAGCCCAGTGTCGAGCTCATCCGCCGGCTCATGGCCTTGCCGCACAGCGACCCGGCGCCGTGGCCGGGGTACACCTCGACGTAGTCCGGCAGCGTGTCCAGCCGGTCGAACACGCTGGCGTAGAGCTGATGGGCCAGCTCGCGCTGCGCCTCGGGGCCGAGCAGGTCCGGCCGGCCGACGTCCGCGACGAACAGGAAGTCGCCGGTGAGCACGAGCCAGGGCTCGTCGCTGGCGCGGCTGTCGTCGTAGACGGCCCAGCTCAGGTGCTCAGGCGTGTGCCCGGGCGTGTGCAGGGCCTTGAGCCGGACTTGGCCCAGGGCCACCTCGTCGCGGTGATGCACGACGCGGTCGGCGTAGGCCGGCGTCCACGCCGCACCGCCGGCGCCCGAGGCGTGGATGGTCACGCCGACGCCGTCAAACCTGGCCTTGAGCTCGCGCGAGCCGCTGACGTAGTCGGCGTGCACGTGCGTCTCGAGGATGTCGGTGATGCGCAGGCCCTGCTCATCGGCCGCGGTGATGTAGGGCTCGACGTCGCGCGTCGGGTCGACCACGGCCGCCCGCCCGGTCGACTCGTCGCCGACGATGTACGACGCGATGGCCAAACCGGGCACGAATCGTTGGTGCAGGTACATGGCTGCTCAACCCCGCTGCCGTTGTGCGATGGGCGAAGCGAGACCGTGCCCACCGCGGAATGTCACGCGGTGCCGCCGGCGGCCGGCGTGGGGCTTGCCTGGCACTGCCGCGGCCGCCGGTTCCACGGCATTTTCGCCAGCACCATCGCCATGCCGCAGTAATCGGTCACGCCGGCGAAAACGAGCCCGGCGCCGACGAACGCCGCGAGCCCGTAGAACCCGGGATGCACCAGCCAGCCCAGCGCCGCGCCCAGCAGCACGAGCGAGCCGGCCCCGATGCGCACCTGCCGCTCCAGCGAGATCGCGCCCCGGCCGCGGACGGTCGCCAGCCGCGCCTCGCGCCA
>SLDI01000238.1:0-6344 GCA_007125385.1 Phycisphaeraceae bacterium
GACGCGGACTCGTGCTCATAGTCCACGACCGGGCAGATGAGCACCTGGGAGGCGAGCGCGGCCCGGGAGCGCCCCGCTCGGCGCCGCGCGACCACGGCCGCAAGGTTCGCGCCCGCGCTGTCGCCCATCAGGCTGACGAGCGGGTGAGCGGGACTGCGCTCCTCGGCGAGCCCCTCCGCCCACCGGAGGGCTGCCTCGCAGTCGTCGACCGCGGCCGGGTAGGGATGCTCGGGGGCCAGCCGGTAGTCGACCGACGCGATGGTGAGCTCCGAGGACGCGCACAGCGCCCGGCAGAGGCCGTCGAAGCGCTCGTAGAACGCCTCGATATTCCCCGGCCGATCGCCGTAGCCCCACGAGTCCTCGTCCTCGCGTGCCGCGGGGTTCCACCATATTCCGCCGAACTCCGACACGAAGTAAGGCTGGCCGCGATACGCGATCGACATCTGCCGCTCGCCGCGCCGGTTCACGAACGGTCGGCCCTGGCGCAGCCCCGCGTGGCGGTTGGCGAAGCTCGCCGGATCCTGGTCGTAGTCGTGGCTGTCATAGACGTCCGACTCCGTCACGCGATGGCTGTAGCCGGAGGCGTCGAGCACCGGCCGGGTCCCGTCCATCGCCTTGGCGGCCAGGAACATCCCCCGCGTCACGTCGTCGAGTTGGGTCACGCGATCCGTCAGCGCCTGCCCCGTCTCGTTGAGCGCGCACCAGCCGACGATCGACGGGTGCGAGTGGTCGCGCTCGAGCACCTCCAGCCATTGGGTGATGTAGCTCGCCCCCGGCCGCTGGTTGTCGCCCTCCGGCCCGGCGACGTTGCAACCCCAGTCGGCGAACTCGCCCCAGCACAGGTACCCCAGGCGATCGGCGTGATAGAGGAACCGCTCCTCGAACACCTTCTGATGCAGCCGCGCCCCGTTGAACCCCGCTTCAAGCGCCAGCTCGATGTCGCGCGCCAGCGCCTCATCGCTGGGGGCCGTCAGCAGCCCGTCCGGGTAATAGCCCTGGTCCAGCACGAGGCGCTGGAACACCGGCTGGCCGTTGATCAGCACCATCTTGTCGCGCAGGCTGACGCTGCGCAGGGCCGCGTAGCTGGCCACGCGATCGAGCACCATGTCGCGTTCATCGACCAGCTCGATCTCGACGTCATAGAGGTGCGGCTCGCCCGGCGCCCACAGTCGCCGGCGCTCGGCCGGGATCGCCAGGTCCAGGCGGGGCGAGAAGTCGATCACCGCGACCTCATCTTCCGCGACGACCATCTGGCCATCGCGCAGCCGCGCCCGCACGCGCAGCCCCGCGGCGTGCGGCCCCGGCCCCCCGGCCGTGATGCGCTGCTCCAGCCGGATCACCCCCTTGCCCACGTCCGGCGTCAGCCGCGGCCGACACAGCGATACCGCGGGCACCGGCTCCATCCAGACCGTCTGCCAGATGCCCGTCGTCCGCGTGTAGAGGCAGCCGTGATTTTCATAACGCTGGCTCTGCTTGCCGCGCGCCTGCGGCCCGCGCCAGTCGTCGCGGGCCCGCACCACGATCGTCACCTCGCGCCCGCCCACATCGCCCAGATCGCAGGTGAACGGCGTCTGCCCGCCGCGATGCCTGCCCACCTCGCGCCCGTCCGCCCACACCGTCGCGTCATGATCCACGGCCTGAAAGTGCAGCAGCACCCGCCGGCCCCGCCACGCCTGGGGCACGCGCACCTGCCGCCGATACCACACCGCCAGCATGAAGTCGGTGTGCTCGACGCCCGAGAGCTTCGACTCCGGGCAGAAGGGCACGGTGATTTCGCGCGCGAGCTCACGCTCGAGAAGCCCGCGCTCCAGCCCGCTGTCGCCACCGTCGATCTCAAACTGCCACGGGCCGTTGAGGCACAGCCACTGATCGCGCACGCACTGCGGCCGCGGATACTCACTGCGAGGCACATTCATGTAACGACGCTCCTTGATCAAGAGCCTGTCGGGCCCCGCCGCATCATAAGGCACGCCGCCTCCGACAACGGGTGCCACACAACGCCGTGAACTATTCGGCGGCGGCGCTAATGTAGGGTGGGTAGAGCGAAGCGAAACCCACCACGATGCTCGTAGATCCAAGGCAAGACTGGTGGGTTTCGCTTCGCTCTACCCACCCCACATCAATAGTTCACGGCGTTGCGTGCCACTGGCGGCTTGTCCGCCAGTGCCCAGGTGCAAGGAGGAGCCAGAACCGCCCAAACGAATCCGCCGTCCGAAAACCGCAGAGTGGGGGTGCCACGGCTTGTCCCGAAGGGCAAGCCGTGTCTCCGTCGGCCGCCGCACGGCTTGCCGCTTCGCGGTCAAGCCGTGGCACCCACTTTTCCCACAGAACCTACTTCGCCGTCAACCTCAACCCCGTCGGCGGATAGGAGATCGGCGCCTCGGGAAACAGGGCGACAGGTGTCTGCGGCGGATCGTGCGACGCCACGTGCCCGTCCCACGCCGCGGCATGCGCCCGCAGCCCGTGGTGGTACATCACCGTCCGCTCATGACCCGAGACGTAAAACCACTGCTCGAACATCGGCCGCGACGGCGACGCCGGCGGCTGAAACGTGTTGATCTGCGCCGCGTCGGCGAACGCCAGCACCTCCCACGGCCGCTCGATCTCATCCCGCCGCACCGGCGCCGACGGGTTCATCAGCGCCAGCGGCGGCGCATACGTCGTCCAGTTCGTCGTGAATTTCGGCTTATAGTTCGAGCTGTGCAGCGGAAACGCCGGGCATATCTCGATCGAATCGCTGTGACGATAGTAGAACCACAGCCGCCCCCGCGTGCGATCGATCACCCGCTCGCCCTCGGCCGTCGGCCCGGCCGCCGCCTCGAAGCCCGGCCACCACAGCCGCCCCTCCGGCAGGTGCTCCCGCCAAGGAAACATCCGCCCCTCGTGATCCTCCAGGTACATGTGCAGCGCCGTGGTCATCTGACGCAGGTTCGACCGGCAAGCCATCCCCCGCCCCGCATCCCGCGCCCGCGCCAACGCCGGCAGCAGGATCGACATCAACAACGCCATGATCGATATCACCACCAGCAGCTCGATCACCGTGAAGGCACGCGCTCGCACGGGCCGGCCGTTAACGCCCGGCCTGAGCGCGTCCGCGAGCGAAGGCCGGGATCCCGTCCCCGCGCCGATCTGTCGCGAACCATTGCTCATCCCTGTCCATCCGGGCAGATGCATGACCCCTCCCACAAAAACCCCGCGACAGGTTGCCCCGTCGCAGGGCGGATAAATGGCAAGCTCAACCACCGCCGCGACGACGCAACATCACGAGACCCGCAGCCGCCACGATCATCGCCGCGCTCGTCGGCTCGGGGATGACCGTGTAGGTCAGCCGATACGCCTGCGCATCCGCCTCATGCACCGCGTACGCCAGCTCATGCCGCGACGCGTCGTACGCCAGCGCATCGAACGGCGTGCGCTCGTAATCCCACAGGCCCAGGTCCGCGATATCGCCGCGGAACGCCCCGCCCTGGCCCGTCAGCGGGTCGAAGTACCCGATGCCGGTGGTCGTGTTGAAAAAGATCACCCCGTCGCGGTCGACGATCAGGCTGCTCGCCCCATTGACGTCCTCCAGCTCGCCGATCAGCTCCACCTCCGGCCCATCGCTGCCGGCCTCGAACGCCTCCAGCTCCGCCGCCGCGACGCGGAAGAACCGATTCGTCCCCAGCGGCGTGCCGTCGCCGCGCGACGCGAACGTCGCGACGATCAGATCGCCCTCGCCGCCGAACGCCATCGGCCCGCTGAAGTCGCCCTCCGCCGGGTCGAACGCGAACGTCCGCTCGTCGTCGGGCCCCACGTGGTACACCCGCGTAAAGCTCGTCGGCGCCACCCAGTCCGGGTCGGCCCACATGGCGTAGAAGTGCCCCCCGCCCGCGCCCGCCAGCGAGTAGATGTTCTCGTCATCCAACGCCGGCACCGGCTGCGCCGTCCCGGCCGTCAGATCCACCCGCAGCACACCCCTGGACAACCCCATCGACACCATCGCCTGGCCGTTGGGGGTTGTCGCGAAGCCCCCCTCGAACCAGCGCCGCTCGCCGGGGAACGCGTCCTCCAGCCCCGTCACGCGCGGCTCGAACCCGATCGCGTCGCGGTCCGCGTCGTCCACGAGGTAGATCGAGTTGCCCGTGTGCAGGTAGAGCTCCCCGGCGGCGTACCCCAGCGCGTAGCTGTTGCCCCACGGCGCCGTCCCGTCCGTCGCCGGGAGCACCCCCGCCTGGGCCGACCCCGCCACGACCATCGACCCTGCCACGACCATCGCCGCCGCCGCCGCCACCACGACGCCAAATCGAAAACCAACATCGCGACGATTCATGCTTCTTCTCCCGGCCCTGATGCGCGCAGAGCCAATTCCCTCGAGTAACGCTTGTCCACGTCCTCGCGGCAGACCCAGGAGAAGGCTTGTCGGATCCTGGCCGAGGGGGCGCCAGACCGGCCCACTGCCCGGGCGTCCTGTAACCGCGAGGACACCATCTCGGGTGGGCAGGCAGGTCTTCCGGCTAAGGGCTCGCCCCGCTCGCCTTCCCGCCCGGCCCGTTGCAGGCCTGGCAGTGGCTCTTGAGCAGGACGCTGCTCCGGCTCCCAGCACCGAAGCGCCCATCACGGCGGCGCGTCCGCGGAGGAATCGCCAGCCACTCGCCCAGGCCCCCGCCCAGGCTCACAGCCGGCTCACCTCGCTTCCCTTTTCAGGCCGAGCCCCGCGGAATCGCTCCACGAGCCCGGCTCACCTGTCCATCGGCCACTGTACAACCCCGCCCGGCACGACGCAACCGTCCACAATCGATCGAACCCCGTAAAGCTCGCGCCACGCCCTTCCACCTGTGACATTGCCATCTCGCCCATCATCGGTTCCGTCACCCTATCATGGCCGCTGAAGCACCGACGAGGAGCGCGCCATGCTTGAAACCCTCAAGACCCCCGGGGACACGTCCTGGTTCACGCACGACCGCTTCGGCCTGTTCATCCACTGGGGCCTGTACGCGCTGGGCGCGCGACACGAGTGGCTGAAGCATCGCGAAGAGATCGCCTGCGACGAGTACGACCGGCGGTACTTCCGCCACTTCGAGCCCGACCTCTACGACCCCGACGCCTGGGCAAGCGCCGCCGCGGCCGCGGGAATGAAGTACTTCGTGGTCACGACCAAGCATCACGAGGGCTTCTGCCTGTGGGACTCGAAGCTCACGGACTACAAGGCTCCCAACACCCCCGCCGGGCGCGACCTGCTGCGGCCGATGGTCGAAGCGTTCCGCTCGCGCGGGCTTCGCGTGGGCTTCTACCACTCGCTGATCGACTGGCACCACGAGCACTACGTCATCGACCCGCACATCGGGCCCTACCGCAACCTCCCCGAGGCCGAGCGCGCCAGGATGAATCAGGGCCGGGACCAGATGCGCTACGCCGAGTACCTGCACGGCCAGACGCGCGAGCTGCTGAGCGAGTACGGCCCGGTGGACATCATGTGGTTCGACTTTTCCTATCCGCGCGACGACGGCCAGGGCAAGGGCCGCGACGACTGGCGCAGCCAGGAGCTGGTCAAGCTCGTGCGCGAGCTGGCGCCCCGGGTCATCCTCAACGATCGCCTGGACCTGCCCCTGGAGGCGGGCGCCGGGGACATCAAGACGCCCGAGCAGGCCCAGCCGCGCGCCTGGGTGCGGGTCAACGGCACGCCGGTGGTGTGGGAGGCCTGCCAGACGTTCTCCGGCTCGTGGGGCTACCACCGCGACGAGCAATCCTGGCGCAGCACCGAGGAGCTCATCCGCACGCTCATCGACTGCGTGAGCAAGGGCGGCAACCTGCTGCTGAACGTCGGGCCCACCGGCCGCGGCGAGTTCGACGAGCGGGCCCTGGACCGGCTGGCGGGCATTGGCCAGTGGATGAAGCGGCACGGCCGGAGCATCTACGGCTGCACGCAGGCGCCGGAGGAGCTCCCCACGCCGCAGGATTGCCGCCTGACGTACAACCCCGAGAAAAAGCGGTTGTACGTGCATGTCTTCGCCTGGCCTTACAAGCATCTGCACCTGGACGGCCCGGCGTTCGCCCGGCGCGTCGAATACGCCCAACTGCTGCACGACGCCAGCGAGGTGCGCCTGGGCCTGGACGACTGGCACGCCGGCCAGCTCGAGGCCGGGGACGCGCTGACCTTGACCCTGCCGCAGGTTCGTCCGAACGTGACCGTGCCCGTGGTGGAGCTGTTCCTCAAGGAATAAACCGCCTTCAACCCATTCGTAGCGGGTGCCACGGCTTGTCCCGAAGCGACTGTGTTTCCTGTCAAGCGGTGGTGGCGTGAATTTCGTCGGCCATGAGGCGGTTCAGGTGGATCAGCAGCTTGTGCATGCAGGCGGTCATGGCGA
>SLDI01000562.1:0-20204 GCA_007125385.1 Phycisphaeraceae bacterium
CGCCCCACGCCCAAGGTCGCAAGCTGAACCCGGGCCTGCGGCGTCGCGGACGACAGGTAGGGTGGGTAGAGCGAAGCGAAACCCACCAGTTTCGGCGACGATCCACGGCCAACGTGGTGGGTTTCGCTTCGCTCTACCCACCCTACCTGTCGTCCGCGGCGCCGCGGGCCCGGGTTCAGCTTGCGACCTTGGGCGTGGGGCGCAGATGATTGATGGATTCACCGAGCAGGTGCAGGCGGAGCATCTGGAGGGCGGTTTTGGCGGCGCGGTCGCGGATGGTCGCCCGGTCGCCGTGCAGGCGCAGGGCGAGGCTGAGCAGGTCGTCGCGATCGGCGAGAGCGAGGTGGACGGTGCCGACGGGCTTGTCGGCGGTGCCGCCGGCGGGCCCGGCGATACCGGTGATCGCCAGCGCCAGGTCGGCGCCGGGGCAGCGTGCCAGCGCGCCGCGGGCGAGCTCGCGGGCCACCGGCTCGCTGACCGCGCCGTGGGTGGCGAGCGTGGCGGGGCTGACGCCGGCGAGGGCCTGCTTGGTGGCGTTGGCGTAGGTCACCAGCCCGCCGGCGTAGACGGCGGAGGAGCCGGCGACGTCCGTGACGAGCTTGGCCAGGAGCCCGGCGGTGCAGCTCTCGGCGGTGGCGAGCGTGCGTCCCCGCGCTTGGAGGAGGTCGACCGCGGCCTGGGCGAGGGTGCGATCGTCGCGGCCGAACGCCAGCGGCGCGAGGCGGCGTTCGACCTCGTGGAGCGTGGCGTCGAGCGCCTCGCGGGCCTGATTGTGGTGCTCGGCCTCGCTGCGGACGCGCACGGTGATGAGCCCATCGGTGACGGTGGTGCCGACCCGGGGGTTGCGGGCGCGGTCCATGAGTTCGGCGAGGGCCTGGGCGACGTCGGACTCGCCCCGGCCGAAGGTGTTGACGGTGGCGGCGAGGATGACGTGTCGATGGCCGGCGCCGGGGTCGAGTTCGGGGGCGACGGCGTGGGCGAACATGGCGTGCATTTCGCTGGGCACGCCGGGCATGACGAAGAGGGTCGCGCCGCCGAGGCGGGCGCGGATGCCCGGGGCGGTGCCGTTGTCGTTGGGGATGATGCGGGTGTTGGCCGGGTGCATGGCCTGGACGCGGTTGCGGTCGGGCATGGGTCGAGCGCGGCGGGCGAAGATCGCCTCGATGCGGGCGAGGCTGGGCTGATCGAGCACGAGCGGCTTGTCCAGGGCGTCGGCCAGGGCCTGGCGTGTCAGGTCGTCCTCGGTCGGGCCCAGGCCGCCGGTGACGAGGACGAGCGGGGCGTGCTCGCTGGCGTCGAGCAGGGCGCGGGTGATGGCGGCACGGTCGTCGGCGACGGTGAGGTGGTAGAGGCAGGCGATGCCGTGCTCGGCGAGGCGGGCGGCGAGGTAGGCGCTGTTGGTGTCGACGGTCTGGCCGAGCGCCAGCTCGTCGCCGATGGAGAGGATAACGGCGTGCATGAGGGGGATTGTACGGACCCGGCCCGCTGGCCTGACACAGGGCCGGGCCATTGGCCGCCGCGAAGCGGGGCGATCATTGCTCCGCCGGGTCGAGGCGCCAGCCGTCGGTCGGCGGCATGGTCTCGGCGGTGCGGTAGCGGGCCCACATGTCGTTGACGAAGGCGTCCCAGGTCGAGCCCTGGCTGCCGAAGCTCCAGCCGGTGGCCTCGCGGATGCGCTCGCGGAACTGCGTGTTGTCCTCGTACATCCAGCGGTCGCTGTAGTCGAGGAAGGCATCGTGGCCCCAGATCTCCTGCGCCTGCATGAGGTGGATCGCCAGAGCCTGGCCGACCCAGGCGATGCTGGTGCAGCAGTGGCGGTAGGACTCGCCGAGGCGATGCTCCCACTGCTCGGGGGGCAGGTGCTCGTAGGGCCCCCAGCCTCGTTCCTGGTCGCCGTCGGGGCCCACGTGGCCGGCGTAGAGGGCGCGGGCGCCGGTCCAGCCCTGGCCGTACATGGTCTGCATGTCCTCGCCGAAGACGACGTCGGGGAAGCGTTCGTAGGGGTTCTGCATGTCCTCGTCGCCGAGCAGGAGCCCGGCGAAGACGAGGATCCACTTTCGTCCGCTGCCGTGGCCGCCGTGCGCCGGGTATCCGCCGTGGCCGGCGCGGATGAGGCCCCAGTAGTCGATGCCGGCCTGGACGATGCCCAGGAGCAGGCGTTCCTTGTCGTGGGGCTCGTCGGTGCCCATGAGTCTGAGCGTGCCGATGCCGGCGGCGCGGCCGACCTCCCGGCCGTACTGCGGCAGGTTGTCGACCGGAGCCGTGAAGCCGAAGAAGACGTTGTCGATCCAGGGGCGCTCGAAGATGCGTGTGGCGTACTCGAGGCTGGTGGCCGAGTCGGGCAGCTCCAGGCGCGGCAGCAGGTCGCGGCGCAGGTCGCGGGCGTGGTAGAGCTGCTGGTCGGGCCCGGCGTAGGCGGGGCGGAAGGCGTCGGGGGGCACGGGCTCGGGCAGGACGGTCAGCACCGCTGCGCTCTGGACGCGCGAGACGTTGGTGTGGTCCGACGGCCCGAGCATGCGCTGCTGGGCCGACAGATCCTCGACGCTTCTGGTCGAGATGAGCACGTCGCCGGGCTGCATCTGGACGGGGAAGCGGGCGAAGGTGTCGGGGTTGTAGCGTCGGCCCTGGGTGCGGCTGTCAAAGGGGGGGTTGGCGGTCGCCGCCAGGTTCAGCACCGAGCCGTGGCGCGCCAACTCGTCGGGCCAGTTCTCCTGCTCGTAATCGGTGGGGTCGGGCACCTCGTCGCCGAACAGCGGCTGCGGGCTGACCGAGGTGACGGTCACGGGCCCGACGACGTAGTAGTCGCCGGTGACGAAGCGGCCGACGGGCACGGCGGTGTCGAAGGTCCAGGTGATGCCGTACTGGGTGATGGATTCACGTCGCGGCAGGTCCGCCAGCGCGGGCGTCTGCGGGGCATTGTCGCGGTCGTAGACGACCTCGACGCGCAGGGGGCTGCTCAGCGGGGTCGCGGCCGGATCCTGTGCCCAGGCGGCGGCGACGGGGAGGAGGCTCGCCGCGGTCAACAGCGTCGCTCGCTTTGACATGATGGCTCTCCTGGTGCGGGTCGCGGATGTTGGATCGGCGCCGCCCGGGTCGCGGCGGGCGGGCGGCGTCCAGTGTAGCGGCTCGTGGTCTATAATCGCCGCATGACCACCGCGACCCTGATCGACGGCAAGGCCGTGGCCATGCAGCTTCGCGAGCGCACCGCCGAGCGCGTGGCGCGGATCAAGCAGCGCACCGGCGTCACGCCCACGCTCGCGACGGTGCTCGTCGGCTCGGACCCGGCCAGCGCCAAGTACGTCGAGAGCAAGGGCAAGCTCTGCGAGAAGCTGGGGATGCGCAGCGTGCGGGTGGCCATGCCCGAGCGTACGAGCACGGAGCAACTGCTCGAGAAGATCACGGCGCTGCGTGACGACCGCCAGGTCCACGGGATCCTGCTCCAGCACCCGGTGCCGCGGCAGATCGACGAGCGTGCCGCCTTCGAGGCGATCGGCCCGGAGAAGGACGTCGACGGCGTGACCTTCCACAGCTTCGGGACGATGTTCTACGGCCTGGACGGCTGGGAGTCGTGCACGCCCGGGGGGATCATCCGTCTGCTCGACGCTTACGAGGTGGCGATCGCCGGCAAGCACGCGGTGGTCATCGGGCGCAGCGCGATCCTCGGCAAGCCGATGGCCGGGCTGCTGCTGAACCGCGACGCCACGGTGACGATCTGCCACTCCAAGACGGTGGACCTGCCCGACGTGGTGGGCGAGGCGGACATTGTCGTCGCAGCGGTGGGCAAGCCCGCGTTCGTCCAGGGCGAGTGGATCAAGCCCGGGGCCGTCGTCATCGACGCCGGGTTCAACCCCGGGCCCAGGGGCAACATCGGCGACGTCGACTTCGACTCGGCCAGCGAGAAGGCATCGCTGATCACGCCGGTGCCCGGCGGCGTCGGGCCGATGACGCTGGCGGTGCTCATGGAGCAGACGTCGATTGCGGCGGCGAAGCAGGAGGGGGTGGATGAGGGGGAAGGGGCTAGGGACTAGGGGGTAGGGGTTAGGGGCGGGTGGGTCAGTTGACGCCCGTCCTGAGCGAATGCGAAGGGCGGGATTTCTGGTGAGGCACAGGATGCAGTGTGGGCGCACAGACAGATCGAAAGCCATCCCGACCTTCGCTCGCGGACTCGCTCAGGACGGGCGTTAACACATCAACCCCCTTCCCGCGCATGGAGGCTTCATGACCCAGTTCAGCGCATCAGGCTACGACGTGCCGCGCACCAGCGGGCAGTGCGCCGCGACGGGGCGCGCCCTGGAGCCGGGCGAGACCTACTACGCCACGCTTGTCGACGTGGATCCCGAGGCGGGCGAGGCCAACGCGCTGGGCATGGCCCGGGTCGACATCTCGCGGCAGGCATGGGAGCAGGGGCACCGGCCCGAGCGGCTGTTCAGCTACTGGAAGACGACGGTGCCGGAGCCCAACGCGAAGAAGAAGCTGTTCGTCGACGATGGGGTGCTGCTGAACCTGCTGCACCGCCTGGCCGAGGCTCAGGAGCCGGAGCGGCTTGCGTTTCGCTACGTGCTGGCGCTGATCCTGATGCGCAAGCGGCTGCTGCGCTACGACGGCTCGGAACGGCGCGAGGCGGAAGTGGACGGCGAGCGCGTCGAGCAGGAATGGTGGCTGCTGACGCCCAAGAAGGATCCGAGCAAGGGGCCGCTGGGCAAGTGGGACGACGAGCAGCGGATCGAGCTGCTGGACCCGCGGCTCGACGAGCCGCAGATCGAGCAGGTGACCCGGCAGCTCGGCGAGATCCTGCAAGCGGAGCTGTGACGCTGCCTACAATCCCAGCCATGCCGATCCCCCGCCACGCGCCCCGCCCCCGCCACGCCCGCCACGCGCTCTGCCGGGTGTCCGCCGTCGGGCTGCTGCTGGCATCGCTGCTGCTGGCGGCGGCGTGCCAGCCGACGCCGCAGCCGGACGACGACCACCTGACCCCGGATGCCCTGGACCCGCCGGCGGAGGTGCCGTCGTACAACGAGCTGGTCGAGCGGTACAACGCGAACGTCGCCGAGCTCGATCAGGTCTGGGCCACGGCCGTGGTGCAGGCGCGCTGGCTGGACGAGCGTGGGCGTCGCCAGTTTGAGCAGGGCTCGGGGCACTTCATCTACCAGCGGCCGCACCGCGTGGCGCTGACGGTGGGTCAGCTCGGCCAGACGGCGCTGTGGGCGGGCGCCAACGAGCATCACTACTGGCTGCTGAACGTGCGTGAGCGAGAGGGGACGCTGGGGCGGCACGCCAACGTGGGGCGGCCGTGCTCCGAGTCGCTCGGGCTGCCGGTCAACCCCCGCATGGTTCCGCACCTGATGGGCCTGCTGCCGCTGCCCCACGCTGCGGCTGCGGACGATGCGCCGCGCGTCGAGCTGGAGCGCGGGCACTACGTGATCGACCCGCCGGGCACCGGGCTGCGGCTGTGGCTGCACCCGCGCAGCGCCCGGCCGACGCGGATCGAGATGCTCGACGTTGCCGGCGAGGCGGGGCTGGTTGCCCGGCTGTACAGCTACGAGCGTGTGCGGATGGACCGGCTCGACCGTGACCAGCGGCCGCGCATCGCCACGCACGTCAACTTCTACGTCATGCACGACGACGTCGACGCGGACAACCCGGACCTGATCGTCGAGCTCGACGTGGTGACCGACGGCCGCGGCCGACGTGGCGAGGTGCGCGACGAGGCGTTCGACCTCGACCTGCTGCTGCGCGTGCATCGGCTGGACAGCGTGCGCGACCTGGACGAAGACTGCGATTGATGCGCATTCTTCAAGCACGTGGGTTGTAGGGTGGGTAGAGCGAAGCGACGGCTGCGGCACCCCTGAGGCTTCATCTGAGTCCTGCCAGGTCGACGACGCGGCCGGCGAGCAGGAGCGTGCGGGGCGGGGCGGTGATGGCGTCGGTGACGACGAGGTTGGCGATCGATCCCACGTCGAGCCGGCCGTGGTCGCTCAGGCCCAGCGCGGCGGCGGGGGCGTGGCGGGTCACGGCCAGGGCTTCGTCGAGCGTCAGTTCGCGGTCGAGCGTCGCCAGGCCGGTGCGCTGGCGTGCGGCCGGGTGCGCCTGGGCCAGGGCGTGCTGCCGGGTGTCGGCGTCCATGAGCAGGGCGAGCAGGCCGGGCAGGTTGAGCAGCGATCCGCCGTTGGGGTGATCGACGCTCAGGGACAGGCGCTGGAGGCGTTGGCATCGCAGCATGAGCTCCAAGCCGGTGGCCCACTGCACGGCATGGACGGGGTTGTCGCGGTGGTATTGCAGCGGCAGCACCGCCCAGCCGTGGCGGATGAGGGGGGCGGCGTGGACGAGGGGGCCGAGCTGCGTGGCCAGGGCGGTGTCGCGCGAGACCATCATGGCCGGGCCGAAGCTGATGCACCCGGCGTCGGCGGTGATGGTGTCGGCCTGGTCGAGTGCCTGGGCGATGGTCTCGGCGCCGCTGGCGTGGCGGCCGCGGGGGGTGCGGGCGTAGGCGTGGAACTGGAGGTGGGCCAGGTGCACCGGCAGGCCGTCGAGCCGGCGGATGAGCTCGGCGGTGATTTCGGCGTTGCCGGGCTGGCCCAGCGCCGGGCCGTGCACGTGGAGCTTGACGCTCGCGTCGAGTTGGGCCAGGGCGTGGGCGACGCGCTCGATGCGCGCCCGCGCCGCGTCGAGGCCGAGGTCGACCGGCAGCACCAACTTCACGCCCAGGGCCTGGCTGTCGTGCAATCGCTGGCCGAGCCAGCCGGGGTCGCCGGCGGCGTGCTCGTCGTCGGCGTCAAGCTCCCACAGCCAGCGCGCCTCGACGGGGTGCGCCGCGGTCGCGCCCTGGCGGGCGAAGGTCAGCTCGTGCCAGGGCACGGCGGCGTCGACGAACAGGCCGTAGCCGATCCGCGCGTAGGCCTGGGCGGCCTCGGCCGGGCCTGGCACCCAGGGCGCGTGGTGGCGGGCGAGCGCCACGCCGCGTGACAGCACGTGCGTATGGAGGTCGATCCCCGCCGGCAGGATCAGGCCGCCGGCGGCGTCGAGCGAGCGGCAGGATGCGTGGAGCTCGTTCGCGTCGACGATGCGGCCCGCGGCGACAGCGAGGTCATGGACCGGCCCGCGGCCGTTGACGATGCGCAGCGTGTCGCGGGGGTGATCGTGCAAGTGGTGCACCATGAAGTGGTCGGGTGCCACTCAACGCCGGGGATTCCTGCCTGGCGGCTTGGCTGTAGGGTGGGTAGAGCGAAGCGAAACCCACCGGTTGCGGCGGGGATCCACGAGCATCGCGGTGGGTTTCGCTTCGCTCTACCCACCCTACTACGTGTCGCGCGCCGCCCGGGCCTGGGTCTCTTCAAGCGTCAGGAGCGTGCGCTGGGGTCCGATGCGGTAGCGTTCGGGCAGGGGCTCGATGCGCTGGCGGTACTCGGCGAGCTTGTCCTCGACCAGGCCGCGGGCGATCAGCTCCGACTCCGCGAGCTCGCCGAGGTCGCCCACGTCCTCGAGGAACCGCTCCAGGGTGGCGCGGTGGGCGGCGAGGACCTGGGCATGCTCGGGGCTGTCGGCGAGGTTGCGCACCATCTCCGGGTCGGCGTCGGCGTCGTAGAGCTCCTCGGCGGGCTTGCGCGGGGCGAGCCACTGGGCCGCCGGCTCAGGCAGCTCACCGCGCGCCCCCAGCTCGCGCACCGCCTGGGTCGTGAGCTGGTGCTCCATGTACCGGCCGCGCTGCGCCCACGGCAACTCGGGGTGATGGTTGCGGATGTAATGCCATCGCTGCGAGCGGCAGACCCGCACCCGGTCGAACGCTTCGTCCATGCGGTCGCGTCCGGCGAAGACGTGATCACGCGGGCGGGCGCGGTCGGGGCCGAGGAAGACCTGCCCCTGGTACGCCTCGGGCACCCCCGCCACACCCCCCGCCACACCCGCCAGCGACAGGACCGTCGGGGCGATGTCCACCCAGCTCACGAGCTCATCGACCGCCGCGCCGGGCTGGGTGATGCCCGGGGCGCGAACGATCAGCGGCAGGTGGATGCCCGAGCCGTAGCACCACCGCTTCTCGCGCCACAGGCCCCGGCCGTGGTCGGACATGTAGATGACGATCGTGTCGTCGGCGTAGGGCGAGGCGTCGAGGGCGTCGAGGACGTCGCCGACCTGGGCGTCCTGGATCGACAGGGCGTCGTAATAGCGGGCGATGTCGGCGCGGACCTCGGCCGTGTCGGGCAGGTAGGCGGGCACGTGCGCGGCGGCGGGGTCGTGCCGCTGGGCGGGGGCGAGGCGATGCAGTTCGGCCTCGCGTTCCTTGACCGCTCCGCCGCCCTCCCACGGCTCGGGCCACATCGTGCTCTCGTGGGTGACGCCGAAGTTGCGGAAGAGGAAGAAGGGCTGGTCGGGCAGCGATCCGGAGCGGAGGCGGTCAAGCCAGTGCTCGCGGTCGTCGGCGAAGTCGTCGGCGGGGTCGAAGTTAAAGTCGAGCTTGGTCGGCCAGCTCACGTGGTAGCCGGCGTCGCGCAGCTCGTGGGTGAACAGGCGTGGCGGGTGGAGCAGGTTCGAGCGCATGTGATGCGAGCCGAGCGAGAAGGCGTATCGGCCGGAGACGAGGCAGGAGCGGCTGGGGGCACAGACGGGGGCGGTGCTGAAGGCGTGGGTGTAGCGGTGGCCCTGGCTGGCGAGGCGGTCGAGATGGGGCGTGGAGGCGTAGGCATCGCCGTAGCAGCCGAGGTGCAGGCCGACGTCCTCGCCGACGAGGAGGATGAAGTTGGGCATGGTGGTGGGCTCGCTGATGGGCGAATGAGCCAGGGGCCGCGATCCGGTGCTGATCGTAATCGAAATCCTGGCCTCTGTCGGAGAACCTGCTCACCGGGTGCCACGCAACGGCGTGAACTTCCGTCGTAGGGTGGGTAGAGCGGAGCGAAATTCACCACGCTGGCCGTGGATTCCCGCCGCAACCGGTGGGTTTACCGGCGTTCGCCGGTGCCGCGGCCATCGCTGCGCTCTACCCACCCTACAGCCAGAGTTCACGGCGTTGGGTGCCACGCAACGGCCGAGCTTGTGCGGGCAGGCGTGGTGAGCCGCCCCGAAGGGGCGACGGGCTGTAGCTACGGGTGGAGCGCAGCGGAACCCGTGGGAAGCGTGGCCATGGATCAACCTGCCCCGGCGGGGCAGAGGCGGCGCTGACAAACACCCTGCCGCCGCCCCGTCCGGGGCGGAGTTCGTTTGTTCGTGACAACCACGGGTTCCGCTGCGCTCCTACAACCCTTCGCCCCTGCCGGGGCGCTGCCGGAGGGCTTCGCAGGGCGACGTTCCGGGCGTTCAGCTCGCAGGATTCATTGGCCACAGGGCTGTCGTACACCCCGCATCCTGTCGCAAGGCCGTGCATCTGTCGCGCGTCGCACGGCTTGCCGCTTCGCGGACAAGCCGTGGCACCCGGTTTTTGACGGCTGGTCAGGGGCGTGCGGTGAGGTGTTCGAGGACGGCGGCGACCATTTCGTCCTGGAGGTCGCGCATGTGGGCGTTGCGCAGGGGCGGGGTGAAGCCGTTGAAGAGGAAGCTGAAGGCGATGGTGCGTTCGCCGGCGGGCTCGTCGTCGGCGGGGATGACGAGGTAGCCCGAGAGGCCGGAGACGCCGCGGATGTATCCGGTCTTGGCGTAGATCTCGGCGTCGAGCGAGCCCATGCGGCGTGCGAGGGTGCCGGAGTCGCCGGCGCGGGCGAGGGTGTGGCGCCAGAGTCGGCCGTGGTGCTCGTCGTGGTGCATGGAGCGGAGCAGGTCGACGATCAGGCGGGCGGTGACGCGGTTGTCGCGTGACAGGCCGCTGCCGTCGGCGACGGTGACGGCGGCGCTGGCCGGGCCCAGGCGCTGGCGCAGGGCCATGCGTACGGCGGCGGCGCCGTTCTGCCAACTGCCGGGCTCGCCGGTCATGGCCCGGCCCATGGCCTTGAGCAGGGCCTCGGCGAACATGTTCTGCGAGTCCTGGTTGGTGCGCATGAGCACCAGCGGCAGCGCGGTGCGCACGACGTGCAGCGGTCGGGTCGGCGTGACGCGGGCCGCGAGCTCGTCGCGTCGGCGGACGGGCCCGACCGTGAGCCCGGCGCCGGTCAGCTCGTGGCGCAGCAGCCGGCCGAGGAACATGGGCGGATCGTGGAGCGAGACCTCGATGGGCCCCGTGCCGCGTGACTGCACGGTGCCGTGGAAGGTGAAGCGGTCGGTGCCGGGCTCGCGGCTGACCCAGAAGGCGTCGCGGTCGCCGCGGCGGGCCCGGTTGCGGGTCTCGAGGAACGGGCCGGGGGGAAACAGCTCGACGCGCGGCGAGCCGTCTCCGGCGGTGGCGGTGACGTCGATGGTGTTGAGGTAGAAGCTCAGGCCGGCGACCGGCGCGGCCCAGCGGTTGATGAGCTGGTCGGGGGGCCAGGTTGGATGGACGAACCGGCGGTCGAAGATGGAGTCGTCGACGATGATCCGGGCCAGGTGGTGGACGCCGGCGGCGTTGACGGCGGCGACCCACTTGTCCAGCACGTCGTCGACGGTCAGGGGCGGCTCGTGTCGGGCCAGCAGCACCGGGTCGCCGAAGGCGGGGTCGCCCTGGCCGAGGATCATGAGGCTCGGGTCGTCGTCGTCGTCGGCGTGGACGAGCAGCAACTCGGTGCGGAAGACGTGGTCGGCGCCGAGCACATCGAGGGCCGCGGCGGTGGTGATGAGCTTCATGTTGCTGGCGGGGATCATGGGCGTGTCGGGGTCGATGGAGGCGAGCACCTGCTGGCGGTCCAGGTCCATGACCACGACGGAGACGCGTGTCTCGCCGAGGGTCGCGCCGCGGATCAGGGCCTCGAGCCGGCCCTGGACGGCGTCGGCGGGGGTCAGCGGGGCCAGGGCAAGGATCAGCCACGCGGCGGACGCTGCGAGGGCACCGCTTAGCCGCTTGGACACATAGGCCATGCTCGAAATCCTCCTACCGATCCCCCCCGCCACGCCCCCCCCGGCCACGCCCCTGTTATCGACCAGCGCCTGGGCGGATGTGAAATTGGCATTGGCGAAGCCGGGGTGGGCGGGTAAGGTGGGGGGCATCATCTGTGATCGGGCCCTGGTGCTCCGTCGGGCGGGAGCTGATATTAGAAGTTCTAATAGACGTTGGGCTTGACATAAATTGGGCTTATGCTCTAGCATATCCGGCCCATGCAGACGTTGAGACTTTTCGCCGACGTGGCGCGTTGCCACAGCTTTTCGGAAGCCGCGAGGCTGCACGGCATCACCCAGTCCGCGGCCAGCCAGCGGATCAGCCAGTTGGAGAAGCGTCTCCAGACGCAACTGATCGATCGGAGCGTCCGTCCGCTGGAGCTGACGGACGCCGGCCGGTTGTTTTTGGAAGGGTGCCAGAGCTTGATCGAGCGTTACGACGAGCTTGAGCGGCGGGTGACGAGCCTGGGTCAGGGGGGCGGGCCCGGTGCCGGATCGCCGGGTGCGGGGGTCGCGGCGGTCACGGGCACGGTGCGCGTGGCGGCGATCTACTCGGCGGGGATTGAGCTGCTGGAGCGGGTGCGGGAGCGTTTCGAGGCCGAGCATCGGCAGATTCATGTCCAGATCACGTACGACCACCCGGATGCGGTGCACACGGCGGTGCGTGAGATGAGCTGCGACCTGGGGATCGTGTCGTACCCGCAGCGGTGGCGTGGGGTGGGGGTGATTGCGCTGCGGGACGAGCCCATGGCGGTGGTGTGCGCCCCGGGCCATGGTCTGGCCGAGGGGGATGGGCTGGTGGAGGCGGGGGACCTGGACGGGCTGGAGATGGTGGCGTTCGACGCGGAGCTGCCGGTGGGCCGGCGGATCCGGCGGTATCTGCGAGAGAACGGGGCGCGGGTGGCGGTGGCCAGCTCGTTCGACAACCTGGACACGATCAAGCACGTGGTGTCGGTGACGGGGGCGTTCGCGATTCTGCCGCTGCGGACGGTGGCGCGGGAGGTGGAGGCGGGGACGCTGCGGGCGCGGCCGCTGTCGCCGCGGCTGGTGCGTCCGATCGGCATCATTCATCGTCAGCGTCACGGGGCGGGTTTTTCGCCGGCGGCGGGGCTGTTCGTTGACGCGCTGACGCGGCACGCGGCGGTGCCGGAGGCGGAGGCGGAGGCGGTGTCGGGGGCGGAGGCGGAGGCGGTGTCGGGGGCGTCGGCGGTGGCGGGGTCGGAGACGGTGGCGGGGTCAGGCGAGGCGCACTTGGCCGGAGGCCAGGCATGACATCCACGGAAAACCCATTGTCACGGGATCTGGCCCCGCTGGGCCGGCCCGAGGCGGGCGGACTGTACGACCCGCGTCAGGAGCACGACGCCTGCGGCGTGGGCTTTGTCGCCCACATCAAGGGGCAGGCGAGCCACGACATCGTCCGCGACGCGCTGAAGATGCTTCAGCGGATGGACCATCGCGGGGCGTGCGGGTGTGAGCCGAACACGGGCGACGGGGCGGGTATTCTCACGGGGATTCCGCACGCGTTGCTGCGGCGCGTGGCGCGGCTGGATGCGGGCATCGAGCTGCCGGAGGCGGGCGGCTACGGGGTGGGCAATGTTTTCCTGCCGCGCGACGAGGCGGAGCGCGACGTGTGCAAGACCGAGGTGGAGCGCGTCGTCGCCGAGCAGGGCCTGCGGCTGCTGGGGTGGCGTCGCCTGCCGGTGGACGCGGACGGAGCGGACGTGGGGCCGACGGCGCGGTCGCGTGAGCCGGTGATCGAGCAGCTTTTCATCGCCCCGGGCGAGGACGGGCCCGGGGGCGAGGCGTTCGAGCGTCAGCTCTACATCATGCGCAAGCGGGTGACCGGCGAGCTGCGCACGCGGGAGGACCTGGCCCAGCGTGACTGGTTCTACATCTGCTCGCTGTCGACGAAGGTGATCGTCTACAAGGGTCAGCTCACCAGCGGGCAGGTGCCGGCTTACTACGCGGATCTGCGCGACGGGGACTACGCCAGCCACCTGGCGATGGTGCACTCGCGATTCAGCACCAACACGTTTCCGAGCTGGGACCGGGCCCAGCCGAATCGCTTCATGAGCCACAACGGCGAGATCAACACGCTGCGGGGCAACGTGAACTGGATGCGGGCGCGGGAGGGGTTGCTGGCCAGCGAGCTGTTTGGGGAGGAGATCGCGAAGCTCAGCCCGATCGTTGAGCCGGACTGCTCCGACTCGGGCAGCTTCGACAACGTGCTGGAGCTGCTGCTGCTGGCGGGGCGGAGCCTGCCCGAGGCGATCATGATGATGATCCCGGAGGCGTGGGAGGAGAACGAGCTGATGAACCCCGCCAAGCGGGCGTTCTATGAGTATCACTCGTGTCTGATGGAGCCCTGGGACGGCCCGGCGTCGGTGGCGTTCACGGACGGCACGTGCATCGGCGCGGTGCTGGACCGCAACGGGCTGCGGCCCAGCCGGTATTACGTCACTGACGACGATCGGGTGATCATGGCCAGCGAGGTGGGTGTGCTGGAGGTGGACCCGGCGCGGGTCGTGGAGAAGGGCCGGCTCGAGCCGGGGCGCATGTTCCTCGTTGACTTCGAGCAGGGGCGCATCGTCGCGGACGAGGAGATCAAGGGCGAGATTATCAGTCGCCGGCCGTACGGTCAGTGGTTGCAGAGCCAGCGCGTGGATCTGCACGAGCTGCCCGCGCCGCCTTGCGGGGACGGCGGCGAGCCCGGCCGGGGCGGCGAGGCGGGGCCGGGGTTTGAGGCGGTCAGCGAGGTCAACGCCACCGTCACCGCGCCGCCGCCGAGCAGCACGCAGATCGATGCGGACAAGCGGCTGCAACGGCTGCAGGCGTTCGGGTACACGGCCGAGCACGTGAACATGCTCATGCTGCCGATGGTTGAGCAGGGGCAGGAGTCGACCGGCTCGATGGGCAACGACGCGGCGCTGGCGGCGCTGAGCGACAAGCCGCGGCTGGTCTACGACTACTTCAAGCAGCTCTTTGCGCAGGTGACCAACCCGCCGATCGACCCGATCCGCGAAGAGATCATCATGTCGCTGCAGAGCTACGTCGGTCCCGAGGGCAACCTGCTCGAGACGAGCGAGGGCCAGTGCCATCGCCTGCACCTGGCGCAGCCGATCCTGACGGACGAGCGTCTGGCGGCGATCCGCGTGCTGGATCATCGCGGCTGGCGCAGCCGGGTCATCGACATCACCTGCCCGCGGGGCGAGGAGGCGAGCGAGGCGACGCTGCTGGCGGAGCTGGAGCGCATCTGCGACGAGGCGTCGCGGGCGATCGCGGAGGGCCGTCAGCTCGTCGTGCTGACGGATCGGGCCACGGGCGAGGACCGCGTGCCGATCAGCTCGCTGCTGGCGGTGGGCGCGGTGCATCATCACCTGGTGCGGCGGCATGACCGGACGCGCATCGGGATCGTGCTGGAGACGGGCGAGGCGCGCGAGGTGCACCACTTCTGCCTGCTGTTCGGCTACGGGGCGGACGCGGTGAACCCGTACCTGGCCCTGGACGCGATGCGCTGGATGCGCGACCTGGGCCGGCTCGACGCGTCGATGAGCGACGAGAAGATCGCCGCGAGCTACATCAAGGCGGTCAACAAGGGCATGCTCAAAGTGATGTCCAAGATGGGCATCTCGACGCTCGCCAGCTACAAGGGGGCGCAGATTTTCGAGGCGATCGGGCTGCGCCAGGACGTGGTCGAGCGCTGCTTCGCGGGCACGGCGAGCCGGCTCCAGGGCGTGGGCTTTGACGTGCTCGCGACCGAGGCGCAGCGCCGGCATGAGCTGGGCTTCCCGCGCCGCGCGACGGTGCGGCTGGATCAACTGCCCAACCCCGGCGAGTATCACTGGCGGCCGCAGGGCGAGAAGCACGCGCTGACGCCGGAGAACATCGCCGACCTTCAGCAGGCGGCGCGCGAGAACAGCCACGATGCGTACGAGCGCTTCCGCAAGCTCGCCAACGACGATGCGCGGACGCGCTGCACGCTGCGCGGGCTGCTGAAGCTGGACGTCGACCAGGCGCCGATCCCGCTGGAGGAGGTCGAGCCGGCCAGCGAGATCGTGAAGCGCTTCCGCACGGGGGCGATGTCGCTGGGCGCGCTGTCGCGCGAGGCGCACGAGACGCTGGCGGTGGCGATGAACCGCATCGGCGGCCAGAGCAACTCGGGCGAAGGCGGCGAGGACCCGGTGCGATTCAACACGATGCCCAGCGGCGACTCGAAGCGCTCGGCGATCAAGCAGGTCGCGTCCGGCCGCTTCGGGGTCACGAGCTACTACCTCGCCAACGCCGACACGCTTCAGATCAAGATCGCTCAGGGCGCCAAGCCGGGCGAGGGCGGGCAACTGCCGGGCTACAAGGTGGACCCCTACATCGCGAAGCTGCGCTACTCGACGCCGGGCGTCGGGCTCATCAGCCCGCCGCCGCACCACGACATCTACTCCATCGAAGATCTCGCCCAGCTCATCTTTGACCTCAAGAACGCCAACCCGAACGCGGTGGTGAGCGTCAAGCTCGTCTCGGCGGTGGGGGTGGGCACGGTGGCGGCGGGCGTCGCCAAGGCGCATGCGGACCACATTCTTATCTCCGGTCACGACGGCGGGACGGGCGCGTCGCCGCTGACGAGCATCAAGCACGCCGGGTTGCCGTGGGAGCTTGGCCTGGCGGAGACGCATCAGACGCTGGTGCTCAACGACCTGCGCTCGCGCGTGGCGCTGGAGACCGACGGCGGGATGCGCACCGGGCGCGACGTGATCATCGCCGCGTGCCTCGGGGCGGAGCAGTTCGGCTTCGCGACCACGCCGCTGGTCGCCACCGGCTGCATCATGATGCGCAAGTGTCACCTGAACACCTGCCCCGTGGGGGTGTGCACGCAGGACCCGGTGTTGCGGCGCAAGTTCACCGGCCAGCCTGAGCATGTCGTTAACTATCTCTTTCTCGTGGCGGAGGAAGCGCGGCAGCTCATGGCGCGGCTGGGCGTGCGGAGATTTGACGAGCTTGTTGGCCGCACGGAGCTGCTGCGCACCAACGACGCCGTGCGGCACTGGAAGAGCGACGGGCTGGATCTGACGCCGATCCTCACGCCCGCCCGCCGGCCGCGCCCCGACACGGGTGTGCGCAAGCTCCAGGAGCAGGACCACGGCCTGTCGCAGGTGCTGGACAACCTGATCATCGAGCGGGCCCGCACGGCGATCGAGGACGGGCAGCCGGTGTCGATGAGCCTGCCGGTGCGCAACACGGATCGCACGATCGGCACGACGCTGAGCTACCACATCTCCTGCCGGCACGGCGCGGAGGGGCTGCCGGAGGACACCATCCGCATCGACCTGCACGGGTCGGCGGGGCAGTCGCTGGGGGCGTTTCTCGCCAAGGGGGTGACCATTCGTCTTGAAGGCGACGCGAATGATTACGTGGGCAAGGGGCTGAGCGGCGGGCGGCTGATCGTGCGACCGCCGGCGGGCGCGCCGTTCAAGGCGGAGCGCAACGTCATCGCGGGCAACGTGTGTTTGTATGGTGCGACGGCGGGCGAGGCGTTTATTCGTGGCGTCGCGGCCGAGCGCTTCGCGGTGCGCAACAGCGGGGCGGTGGCGGTGGTCGAGGGCGTGGGCGATCACGGCTGCGAGTACATGACCGGCGGGCGGGTGGTGGTGCTCGGGCGTACGGGGCGCAACTTCGCGGCGGGCATGAGCGGCGGCATCGCGTGGGTGTGGGACCGCGACGGCGAGTTTCTCCAGAACTGCAACCTGGGCATGGTGGACCTGGAGCGTATCGAGACGGCCGACGACGCCGACGAGGTGCAGTCGCTGGTGCGCCGGCACGTCGAGCACACGGGCTCGGCGTTGGGGCAGCACATTCTCGACGAGTGGTCGCGGGTGCGTGAGCAGTTCGTCAAGGTGATGCCCATCGACTACCGCCACGTGCTGGAGCAGCAGCGTCGCGAGGCGATGAGCGAGCTGCCGGGCGTGGGGCATGGGTGAGGTGAATTAGCAATGCAGAATGCAGAATGCAGAATGCAGAAACAAGGCCTTTGCCAGCGGTAGCTCGCGGTATTCGCTGCGCGATTTCTGCATTCTGCATTGAGAACAATCATGGGCAAGCCCACCGGATTCCTTGAATATGAACGCCAGCCGATGAGGTCGCGCCCGCCGCGTGTGCGGATCAACGACTTCTACGAGATCTATGCGCGCCAGGACGAGCACGTGCTCAAGCAGCAGGGCGCCCGGTGCATGGACTGCGGCATCCCCTTCTGCCAGTCGGACACCGGCTGCCCGATCGACAACCTCATCCCCGAGTGGAACGACCTCATCTACCACAACCGCTGGCGCGACGCCTACGAGCGTCTGGCCCGGACCAACAATTTTCCCGAGTTCACGGGGCGCATCTGCCCGGCGCCGTGCGAGAGCGCGTGCGTGCTGGGCATCAATGAGCCGGCGGTGACGATCAAGTCGATCGAGTGCGCGATCATTGATCATGCCTTCGAGCAGGGCTGGGTCAAGCCGAGCCCCCCTGCGGCGCGCACGGGCAAGCGTGTGGCGGTCATCGGCTCGGGGCCCGCGGGGCTCGCGGCTGCGGACCAGCTCAACAAGGCCGGCCACAGCGTCACCGTCTTTGAGCGCGACGACCGGCTGGGCGGGCTGCTGATGTATGGCGTGCCCAACATGAAGCTGGACAAGACCGTCGTCACCCGACGCGTCAAGCTGCTCGAAGAGGAAGGCGTCACCTTCAGGACCAACGCGGACGTGGGCGTGAACGTCGACGCCGAGAAGCTGAATCGCGATTTCGACGCGATTCTGCTGGCGTGCGGGGCGCTACGAGCGCGGGAGTTGGACATCCCCGGGCGCGATCTGGCCGGCGTGCACCTGGCGATGGAGTACCTGACCGGGGTGACGAAGAGCCTGCTGAACTCCAGCTTCGCCGACGGCGAGTTCATTGATGCCCGCGGGGCGGACGTGGTGGTCATCGGCGGCGGGGACACGGGCACGGACTGCATCGGCACCGCCCTGCGTCAGGGCTGCAAGAGCCTGCTCAACATCACCCGGCGCGAGCGCGAGCCGGACCAGCGCGACGCGGCCCACCCCTGGCCCGGGCCCACGGGCACTTTTTACGTGGACTACGGGCACGCCGAGGCGGCGGCGCTGTTTGATCGCGACCCGCGCGAGTATGGCATCCTGCCCAAGGCTTTCGTCGACGACGGCCGGGGGCAGGTCAAGGCGGTGCGCGTGAGCCTGCTTCAGTGGCGGCGCGGCGAGGACGGGCGGCTGCACGCGAGCGAGGTTGAAGGCTCCGAGCGCGACCTGCCCGCGGACCTGGTGCTCCTGGCGATCGGGTTCACCGGTCACGACACGCCGGGCGTGGTCAAGGCGCTGGGGGTGGCCGAATCGCAGGGTGTCGTCGACGCGCCGTACGCTGGGTATCACACGAACGTCGAGGGCGTTTTCGCGGCCGGCGACATGCGCCGCGGGGCGTCGCTGATCGTCTGGGCGATCGCCGAGGGCCGGGGCGCGGCGCGGGCGATCGACGAGCATCTGATGGGCCAGTCGCTGCTGCCGGCCCCGGACATGGGCGAGGCGCAGATGTTCTCGAGCGCGGGGTGAGCGATGCGTCGGGGTGGTGGGGTCTTGGCGAGTCTTCGAGCCAAGGCCACGCGTGGCGGGTCGGTTCGCGGCGTTGGCATTCGCGAGGACCACGGCACGCCGGTCGAGGTGCTCAACGCCTTGTCGGGTGTTGCGCGCCGGAGTTGAATCCGCCTGGCTTCTTTGCCACTCCAGGAGGATTGAATGCACAAACTCACGTCACCGTCCGGCATCACCGTTTCCTGCGACAAGGGTGGAAGCGGCCCGCCCCTGGTGCTCGTTCATGGGAGCTTCAGCGATCACCGGTCGAACTGGGAGTTTGTCAAGCCGACCTTTGCGGAGCAGTTCACCGTCTACGCGGTCGCCCGCCGCGGCCGGGGTGAGACCGAGGCGACCGAAGGACACAGCGTGGAGGACGAGGCCGGGGATGCAGCCGCCGTACTCAAGTCGATCGCCGAACCGGTGTGTCTGCTCGGCCATTCCTACGGCGCGATGGTCGCGCTCGCGGCGGCATCGTCGGTTCCGGAGCATATTCGGAAGCTGATCCTCTACGAGCCTCCATGGCCGCATCTGACCACGAGGGCGATGGTCGAGCGTCTGAAGGGGATGGCAGCAGCAGGGAGGTGGGAAGAGCTGGCCGTCACGTTCTTCCATGAAGTGATCTCCGTCCCGATGGAGGAAGTGGAGGAGCTGCGTCATACGGAGCTTTGGCCATCTGTCGTCGCGGACGCGGAAGCGACTCTGGGGGATCTGAGCGCCTTGAGCCGGTATCGCTTTGTCCCCGAAGCCTTTCGCGAGCTTCCCTTCCCGGTGCTGCTTCAGCCCGGATTACCCAGTTGAGGTCCGCGCTATTATGAACGGCATGTCGCGTTTATCCTACGTGTAACGGTGTTTTGGCACTTCCAACGGCAGGATAAGGGGATTTCGCTGTGGGTGAAAAGCGCAAGGACGCGTTGCGGCCCGGGTTCGACCGGCGGATCAAGCTCCAGTTCCACGGGGCCAGCGTCAGCTCGGACGCGGGGCTTTTCCCGTTCCGTGACTTGGACGAGGTTTGTGATCTGACCGCACGCGGTGCGGCGGAGTTGTTCGACTTCCGTACCGGTGCCAACACCCGCCACAGCATGACGGCTCTGTTCCGGCAATCGGTGTACGGCCGCCTCGCCGGCTACGAGGACGTGAACGACGCTGAGCGGCTGTGCGTGGACCCGGTGATGCGCCATGTGGTCGGCGGGCGGGCCGTCGAGCGTACTGCCGCCTCCGCCAGCGAGATCGGACGTTTCGAGACCGAGGTGCTCACCGAAGATGGCAACCTCACGGCACTGGTGGACATGCCTGGCCAATGGGTTGATGCCGTTCGCCAGCGCCGGCCTATCAAGAAGCTGATCCACGACATGGACAGCTCGGTCAGCGAGACCTATGGCGAGCAAGAAGGCACCGCCTACAACGGCCATTTCGAGTGCGAGTGCTACCACCCGATCTTCCTGTTCAACCAGGACGCGGATGTCGAGCGGGCGCTGCTGCGTCCCGGCAACGTCGCCAGCGCCGATGACTGGCGCTCGGTCCTGAAGCCGGTGATCGAGCGTTACCGCCACCTGGACGTGCCCCGGTTCTTCCGTGGCGACGCCGCGTTCGCGATTCCCGAGTTGTACCAGTTGCTCGAAGGTGAGGGCTATCGGTACGCGATCCGCTTGAAGGCCAACCCGAACCTTGAAA
>SLDI01000661.1:0-6318 GCA_007125385.1 Phycisphaeraceae bacterium
CAAGACCACGGCACCCGGGGCTCCCCGCGATCTCCGCGAGAACCCGACCTGCGATCGACTCACCCGCCGCGAGCCGGCACCGCCCGTCAACCCCTACACTGAGGCGATGCGCGGGCCCGCCGGCCCGGCGCGGGTGTCGCTCAATGCAACTGCTGCTGCTGGCGCTGATTCTCGGCATTTTCCTCCACGACGGCCTGTTCGCCGCCGACACCGCCGCGCGCGCTGAGCCCACCTGGCTGCTGGCGCTCCTGCTCGGGCCCCGCCTCGCCCTGGTCGCCGCCCTGGCGCTCGCCTGCCGACTGGCCTACCGCCGCCTGGGCCGGCCCGGGGGCCAGCAGGCGCTGATGCGCCTCGAGCACTTCAGCGGCCTCTACCGCCTCGCGGCCGTGGCCCTCTACGCCCTGGAACTGCACCTGGGCACCCTCCGCTGGCTGCGCGGGCTCACGGGCGACCTCGTGCTCATCGACGAGCTGATCTTCCTCGCCCCCACGCTCGCCCTGTTCGTCGCCGCCTGGGCGCTCTACTACCCCATCGAGCGCCGCGTGCGCGAGGCGGCGATCATCGGCCGACTCGACACCGGCAAGCCCATCTACCCCCTGCTGACCCGAGGCCAGTACGTCCTCAGCCAGGTCCGCCACCAGATGGCGCTGATCCTCCTGCCGCTGCTGCTGATCCTGACCTGGGCCCAGCTCGTGCAGCGCTACCTGCCCGGGCACTGGCGGCTGTTCGGTCACGACCCGGAGCCGATGTTCCTCGTCGCCGGCGCGGCCACGGTGTTCCTGCTCGCCCCGCTGATCATCCGCCACGTCTGGGACACCGCCCCCCTGCCCGCCGGCGAGCTGCGCGACCGCCTGCTCGCCATGTGCGCGCGCCACCGCGTGGGCGTGCGCGAGCTGCTGCTGTGGCGGACCTTCGGCGGGATGATCAACGCCGCCGTCATGGGCCTGGTCCCTCGCCTGCGCTACATCCTGCTCACCGACGCACTGCTGGAGATGGTCCGCCGCGAGCAGGTCGAGGCGGTGATGGCCCACGAGCTGGCGCACGTCCGGCGGCACCACATGTTCTGGCTGCTCGCGGCCGCGCTGGGCTCGCTGGGGCTGCTGGAGGTTGGCTACCTGCTGCTGTTCGCCGCCATCGCCGGCATGCTGCCCGAGCCCACGCCCGCGGAACCGATGCTCGTGGCCGCGAGCTGGCTGGGTGACCCCGGCGCGGTGCTGGCGTGGCTGGCCCGTCCGCAGGTGGTGCTGGGCCTGGCGGTCACCGCGGCCGTGCTCAGTTGGATCGCCGTCTTCGGCTGGGTGTCGCGGCGGATCGAGCGGCAGGCGGACACCTTCGCCGTCCAGCACCTCGCCGGCGAGCGACCCGAGCCGGCCCGCGACGCCGCCGGGCACCTGCTCGTCGACGCTGAGAGCGTGCAGACGATGGTGGCCGCGCTTCAGGCCGTGGCGGATCTCAATCACATCCCGCCCGGCCGGCGAAGCTGGCGCCACGGCTCAATCGCCTGGCGGCAGCGCTACCTGCGGACGCTCGTGGGCCAGCGCGTCGACCGTCTGTCGATCGATCGGCAGATGGGGTGGATCAAGCTGGCGTCGGCGGCAGCGCTGATCATCGTGGCGGGGGTGTATGTGATGGTCGGAATGTGAGACGTGAGACGGGCTGTCTTGCTCCTGATCCTAATCCTGATCCTGGTTCCTGATCCTTCCTCCGCTCCCCCCCCCCGGCAATCCCGCCCTTCGCTCGCGGACTCGCTCAGGACGGGCGTTAACAGCGTCGGACGCCCCCCGTCTGGTTGGCGGTTACCGCTTGCCCAGCCACTGCACCATCTGCGGCGCGAAATAGCTGATCACCAGGTCCGCCCCGGCGCGCCGGATCGCGTGCGTGACCTCCAGGGCCGCCGGCTCAAGCTCGAGCCAGCCCCGCTCGGCCGCGGCGTGCAGCATCGCGTACTCGCCCGAGACGTGGTACGCCACCACAGGCACATCACATGCCTCGCGCACCTGCCGCACGATGTCCAGGTACGCCGCCGCGGGCTTGACCATGACCATGTCGGCCCCCTCGGCCAGGTCGGCGGCGAGCTCGCTGCGCCACTCGCGCGAGCGTCGCGGGTCCATCTGGTAGCCCCGGCGGTCGCCGAACGCCATGCCCCCCTCCCCCGCCTCGCGGAACGGGCCGTAGAAGCTCGAGGCGTACTTGATGCTGTAGCTGAGGATGGCGGTGTCGTGATGCCCGGCCGCGTCGAGCGCGGCGCGGATCGCGGCCACCTGCCCGTCGACCATGCCCGAGGGCGCCACGACGTCCGCCCCCGCCTGGGCCTGGGCCACGGCGGTGCGCCCGAGGTTCGCCAGCGTCGCGTCGTTGTCCAGCTCGCCGGTGGGCGTGAGCACGCCGCAGTGGCCATGCTCGGTGTACTCGCAGAAGCACAGGTCGGCGTAGAGCACGGCCTCGACGCCGGCCGCCCGCGCCGCCGCCAGCGCGCGGTTGACCGGGGCCTCGGCCGCGGCGGCGTACGACCCGGCGGCGTCCTTGCGCTCGGCGGGGGTCACGCCAAAGAGCAGGAACTGCCCCACGCCCTGAGCCGTCAGCTCCGTCATGCGCTCAACCGCTGCATTGACAGGCAGTTGTGTGACGCCCGGCATCGACACCACCGGCCGCGGCCCCGCCAGCTCGCCCACGAACAGCGGGCAGATGAGCTGGTCGAGGCCAAGGTGCACATCCGCCACGGCGTCACGCAGGAGGCTTGTGCGGCGGAGGCGGCGCAGTCGCTGCTGGGGGAAGCGGGGCTGGGTCATGGTCCGGGGGCAATCCTAGCGTCACCGTGGGCCGTTTGCGGCTTCGCGAAGCCGGACGCGGCCCCATCATTGCCACAGGCCCCTTCCGGCGTCTATGATGGGCACTTGGAGCCCGAGCGCCAGGAAGGCCACGTGGACCAGATGAGCCCCAAGCAAGGTAACGACAGCGCCGCGGCGGCCGCGAGCGTGCACGAGCGCGTGGCGGCGATCCTCGAGCGGATCCGCCCGGCCGTGCAGTCCGACGGCGGGGACCTCGAGCTCGTGGAGGTCACCGCCGACGGCGTCGTGCGCATCCGCCTGCACGGCGAGTGCGTGGGCTGCCCGTCGAGCTCGATGACGCTGCACATGGGCATTGAGCGCAACGTCCGCGAGCAGGTGCCCGAGATCGTGGCGGTCGAGCAGGTGCCGTGACCGGCAGGCCCGTGCCCGGTGGCGACGGGGCAAGGACGGGGGTGGCCATGGACGGAGGAGACGCGGCATGCTGGCATTGACGCGACGCGTGGGCGAGGAGGTCGTCATCGGCGACCCGAGCAACCCGGTCGGCGTGATCCGCGTCGTGGAGGTGCACGGCGACAAGGTGCGCCTGGGCTTCGACTTCCCGCAGGATGTGCAGATCAACCGCCGCGAGCTCGCCGAGCAGAAGGCCAGGGCGGGCAACAACGCGAAGTAGGCGGGGGCATCTCGGGGTAGCCACGACGGCGCGAAGGGCACGATGGACGGAGGGGTGTGCGAGGCGGTGGGCGCGCGCTTGTGTCGCGAGCGAAGGGTGGTCGCGGGGTTAAGCGTCGCCTGAAGGCGACGGCTAACGGGGTGCTCCGCGGCCGGGCACTTGGTGATGCTCACTCCACCAGGTCGTAGCGTTGCAGTTCGACGTCGTCGATGATGTGCGTCTGGCCCCAGATGCGGTCGTATTCGGCCGTGGCTTCGACGGCCTCGGGGTCGGGCTCGAAGATCAGGCGCAGCGAGGTGACGTCTGGCGGCAGGCCCTGGGGAAGGTTGGCCTGTAATGACGTGCTGGCGTGGCCGGCCCGCAGGCGATGATACGTGCCGAGGCGAACGCGCTCACCGTCGAGCCATTGGGCCGACACGCGGAAGCTCAAGGGCATGGGCAACGCATCGACCGAGTTGATCGCCACGACAAGCTGCGCGCCCTGGCTGGCCTCGCGCACGAGCGCCTGGTCGACGCCGAGCATCCCGGCGGTGAGTTCATATTGGCTGAGGTCCGTGACGAGCTCGACGGTCGGCCCATCCTGAACGCGGATGGTCACGGGCAGCTCATAGGTCCAGGTATGGACTGGATTGACCCATCGCGCCCGCTGGCCGGGTGTGCCATCGCGCCCGGCGAACGGTGTGTTTTGAGGTACCACGCCGGCGTCGACGACGAAGATGAGCTCGTGCTCGCCCGCGGGCAGATCGAGCGGCATCAGGCCGGTGATTTGAAACGGCCCTTGCGCCGACAGGCGGTCGGGATGGTGGTTCGCGGCTCCGCCTTGGTGATGGATGGCGATCGTCCCGCTGTTATGGCGCACCTCGCGCAGGGCCTTGATGACCTGCACATCGGGCAGGTTCCAGTGTCGCGACCATTGCACAGTGAATCGCAGCTCCTCGCCGCGACGGGCGCGGTCGCGCAGCTCGATGGCGGGCTCGGGGCCGTAGTATGCCTCCGCCAGCCGGGCGTACTGGGTGTCGGATATTACCCCGTCGTGCATAAGTGACTGGACCAACGACTGGGCCCAGCCCAGCGGCCGATTGTTCGCACCGGCGGCGCGTGCGGTGTGCTGGGCCTCGAGGTGAGTGATGAACTCGTCCATGGCGGCTTCGACCTCGGCCGGTGCGAAGCGCCCCGCCTGGTAGCGGCGCTCGATCTCCTGCCACGCCCAGGGCTCATCGGCGGTGCGACCCGCCAGGGCAATGAGCTCAGTGTTGTTGGCGCTGCGCGCGAGCTGGGGCGTGGACTGCGTGTGCGCCGGCCCGGCGGTGCTGGCGACGACGGTCCACCCCACCATCGCGATCGACAGCAGGACGGCCGGCAACAGCAGCAGTGAGCCAAGCACGATCGCCACCGGCCGCTTGGGTGCCCGGCCGAAGCGGACCGCGCGGCGGGCGGCGAGGTCCGCGCCGCACTCGGGGCAGGCGCGATCGTCGTGGGTGAAGTCGAGCCCACGCAGGTCGTAGCCGCATGCCTTGCACGTCGGCCCGCTGAACTCGACCCGTCCGCGCAGGCCCCACACCAGCAGCAGGACACCGGCGAGGGACAACGGCGGGAGGAGAATGATCAAGATTCCAGCCCAGGTGAGCATGAACATGATGGGGCTCCCGGAGGGGATGGGGCGGGGGGCGACGGGGAGATGATACAGCGCCCCTCGCCGGGGGGACGGTGGGTGCCACTGACAAGCGGAGTCCGCGGAGCTTGTCAGTGCGGATCGGTGTGGCGGACCCCTCACGCCGCATCACACTGACAAGGCCGAGGACGGCCTTGTCAGTGGCACCCGCTACCCCCGCTACCTTTTTGAGGTGCACCCCCGGGGCCTGACCTGTCGGTGGCGGGCCCTGGCTAATCGGGCGTTGGTTGCCGATGCCCCGCGACCAGCGGTCGCGGCTTTATCGGTTACGTCTGCGCGGTTTCGAAGTACCGGCCCCAGAGGGGGGCGAGGCGGTCGATCTCGGTGGGGTCGATGCGTGATTTGTCGGTCCAGATCGCCAGTTGCAGGGCGTCGTGGGCGGGGCTGGGTTCGTTGCGCAGGAGGGATACGTCGGCGAGCGCGGCCTTCATGAGGTTGAGGTTGTTCTGCGCCGCCTGCTGGAGGTTGGCGATGATCTCGGCGATGAGCGCTTGCGGGGCGGTATCCGCGGGGTGGGGCCGCCAGCAGTCGTAGTCGGTGGGCATGGCGATGAGGGCGTAGGCGAGCTCCGCCTCGCGGGCGAGGCGGGCTTCGGGCATGGCGGTCATGCCGATGAGGTCGCCGCCCCAGGCCTGGTGCATGAGCGACTCGGCGCGGGTGGAGAACGCGGGGCCCTCCATGCAGACGTACGTGCCGGCGTCGTGGACGTGCAGGTCGCTGCCCTGGTGCGCGAGGCGGTCCGCGGCCGCACGCAGCCAGCGGCGCATGACGGGGCAGAAGGGCTCGGCGAGCTCGACGTGCACGGCCGCGTGCTCGTAGAACGTGCCCGGCCGGCGGAACGTTTTGTCGATGACCTGGTCCACGAGCACGAGCTGGCCCGGGGCGATGGGCTCGCGCAGCGAGCCGGTGGCGCCGGAGGCCAGGACGTGGGTGACGCCCAGGCTCTTGAGGGCGAAGATGTTGGCGCGGTAGGGCACGTGGGTGGGGTTGAGCACGTGGCCCGGGCCGTGGCGCTGGATGATGAAGATTTCCAGGCCGTGCCAGGTGGTGGTGAGGATGGGCGAGCTGGGCTTGCCGAAGGGGGTATCGAGCTCGAGGCTCCGGCCGTCGTGGCTGGCCAGCGCGTCGCCGAGGCCCGTGCCGCCGATGATGCCGATGCGGAGGGTGGTGGGGGGCATGGGGGCATG
>SLDI01000504.1:0-6297 GCA_007125385.1 Phycisphaeraceae bacterium
CCTGGGAGGAGGGCCAACGCCGGGCTCACTCATCCGTCACACACCCCTCGCGGCTCAGGCAAGAACAAGATAATCGATCATGGTAGATTCTGTAAGCGTTGCCGGCGGGATTTTGCGGCCCGGCCTTGGGAAAACCGCCCCGCCGCGTACAATGGCGTCCATCCGCGGGGAGAAGGAGGCTCGTTCATGCTCACTGGCTCACCCGCACCGCGATCGCGCTGCGCGATCCTGGTCGCCGCCCTGGCCCTGGCGCTGACCGCCGCCGCCGCGGCCGACGACCCTCACTGGTTCAACCTGCCCATCCGCAGCCATGCCGAGTTCGACCTGGGCCTGCCCGGCGGCGAGGCGGAGCAGCACCCCCAGGGCCTGGCCCGGTCGCTGTCGGACCCGGACATCCTCTACCTCTCCCACGACGTCGGCGGCGTCTGGCGCAGCGACGACGGCGGGCTGAGCTGGAGCCACACCATCGGCGACGGGCTGCTGGTGCAGATGGGCCAGTCCGTCGAGGTCGACCCCGTCAACCCGGACACCGTCTTCGCCATCATGGACAATGCCTGGAACTGGCTCGCTCCCAGCCACACCGGCATCTACCGGTCCCACGACGCCGGGCGCAACTGGGAGCTCGTCCTGCACAGCCCGGACACCACCCACCAGCGCACGCACCAGCAGAACCTGGCCTTCGACCGCACCAGCGTCAACGACCAGGGCGCCCAGCGCTGGTACGCCGCGTTCCCCAACGACGGGCTCTGGCGCAGCGACGACGGCGGGACGAGTTGGACCGGCGGGGCGTCCCTGGCAGGCCACGGCGTGCTCTACGGCGTGGAGGTTCACCCGGGCAACGGCGACCGGGTCTTCGTCCATAGCTCCGAGGGCCTGTTCATGAGCAACAACGGCGGGCAGACGCTCAGCCCCTTCGGCAACCTGCCCGCCGGCGAGGTCACCTCGCTGAACATCGCCCCGGACAACCCCCACGACGTCTTCGCCACCGTCCGGGGCCAGGGGCTGTTCCGCTCGCTCAACGGCGGCAGCAGCTTCGAGCCGTTCTTCAGCCACAACGCCATGTACGGCATCGTCCACCCGACCGATCGCGACCAGATCTACGTCATCGGCCAGGGCGGGGCCAACTCCCGCGCCACCAGCGACGGCGGCGAGACGTGGGTCATCCCCCAGACCGAGCCGTTCCCCGGCCTCGGTCGCGAGGGCTCCTGGAAAGGCCGCCTCGAGGGCAGCCACAGCGCCATCTCGCCCGACCCGCGCGATGCCTCCGTCGCGGCCGGCTACTCCCGCGCCACGCTCTGGCACACCACCGACGGCGGGGCCAGCTTCCAGGACGGCTCGGCCGGGTTCACCGGCTACAACTGGGCGTGGTTCACCACCGTCGCCGCCTTCGACCCCCACGACGCCGACCGCTTCGCCTTCTTCAACCAGGACGTGGGCATGACCATCACCGACAACGGCGGGCAGTGGTTCGACCACGGCCCCGTGCCCTGGGAGTACCGCGCCAGCGGCGCCCTGCCCTTTACCGGCATGTACGCCGGCGACCTCCAGCCCGTCGAAGGCTCACAGGTCATGGTCGCCTCCGGCGGCCTGACGTGGAACACCGGGCTGCTGCGCACCGACGACGGCGGAGCCACCTGGGACCTCGTCGACCCCGATCTGGCCAACAACCTCTACATCCGCTTCCACCCCGACGCCCCCCACGTCGTCTACGCCGGCGCCAAACGCTCCGACGACGCCGGCCAGACGTTCAACGTCCTGCCCCACGTCGACGCCATCGGCGGCGAGATCATGGGCATGGCCCAGTCCCAGCCCGACACCATCTACGCCATGAACGCCAACCGCAACCAGGTCTGGCGCAGCGACGACCGCGGTGAGAACTGGGAGCTCTACGTCCAGACCAACTGGACCATGCGCCGGCTCGACTCCAAGCCCACCTTCCTCGTCGACCCGCAGGATCCGGAGGTCTTCTACACCATCAACTCCGCCGGCGACCTCGCCCGCTACGACGGCCAGTCGTGGACCACCCTGCCCGTGCTGCACATGACCGGCGTGACCACGGGCAGCTTCGTGCGCAACATCGCCATCGACCCGCGCGACAACGACATCATCTACGCCGGCATGCACGGCGCCGGCCGGCCGTTCCTCTTCCGCAGCGTCGACCGCGGCCAGACGTGGGAGGACATCTCCGGCAACCTGCCGCGCCTGGGCATCGGCGGCCTGGCGGTGCACCCGCTGACCGGCGACGTGTTCATCGGCGGCGCCGCCGGCACCCACGTCCTCGCCCCGCCCTACCAGAGCCCCGACGCCCACTACTGGCGACTGAGCGTCCTGCCCGGCGACATGAACCTCGACGGCGTCGTCGACGTCGGCGACATCGCCCCGTTCGTCCTCGCCCTGGCCGACCCCGAGGCCTACATCGACGCCTGGGGCGTCAACCCCGTGCACATCGGCGATCTCAACGACGACGGCACGTTCGACACCGGCGACGTGGCGCCGTTCGTGGCCATGCTCGCGGACAACGCCCAGTCGGTGCCCGAGCCCGGCTCGCTGATGCTGCTGGCGGTGGGCGGGTTGCTGCTGATGCGGCGGGGCAGAGATCATGCGGTCGCCACCTGATTCCCAGCCGGTGCCACGCAACGTCGTGGACTATTGATGTAGGGTGGGTAGAGCGAAGCGAAACCCACCAGTCCTGCCCTGAATCCACGAGCATCGTGGTGGGTTTCGCTTCGCTCTACCCACCCTACATCAATAGCTCACGGCCCTTGGGTGCCACGGCTTGCCGTCGGTCTAACCGGGCTGCCGCGTCGCCGGCCGCGTCGCCAGCGGGAACTCGTCGTCCGTCCACTGGCACCATCGGGCCAACCTCGCGCGATGCTCGGCCAACACCGGCGCATGCTCCGCCGACGCGGACAGGTCCCGCATCTCGCCGGGGTCCTCGATCATGTCGAAGAGCTGCTCGCGGTCCTCGCCTTCGCTGTAGACGATGTACTTGTGGCGTTCGGTGCGGACCATCCGGCCTTTGACGCCCGTGCTCGATCCCAGGCCGAAGCCTGAGAACTCCGTCTCGCCATAGACGGCGTCGCGCCAGGCCGGCACCACCTCGCCCTCGACGAGCGGGCGCAGGCTGCGCCCGGGCAGCTCGGCGGGCGTCGCCACGCCGGCGTAATCGCACAGCGTGGGGATCAGGTCCAGGTTCATCGACACCAGGTGCTCGTCCGCCTCGCCGGCGCGGTTGCGCGACGGCGCGGCCAGGAGCATCGGCACGCGCGCCGCCTCGTCATAGAGCACCTGCTTCTGATTCCAGCGATGTCCGCCCATGCCGTCGCCGTGGTCGCTGGTGAAGATGATCAGCGTGCGATCGAGCCGGCCCGTGGCCTCCAGCGCATCGAGCAGCTCGCCGACGTGCCGGTCGACCTTCTCCACGAGGCGGTTGTACTGCCAGCGGTATTGCCGCCAGCGGTCCGGCCTCCAGTTGACGCTCGGGTAGGCCGCGGGGTGCGCCGGCATGACCTTGCCGCGCAGGACGGTCGGCTCGCCGGCGGGCGGGTCGAAGTTCGCCGGCAGCGGCGGGCATTGCTCCGCCGGCGGCGGCTCGCCGATCGGGCCGTTGGGAAACGGCTGGTCCCGCGCCGCCTGGCAGCAGTCGTGCGGGTTGACGAACGAGGCGGCGAGGAAGAGCGGCCGGCCGCGGTGGGCGTCGAGGATCGCCCGACAGGCCGCGGGCACGCGATGGTCCTGCTCGTTGCCCTCGGTCTCGCGCGCGATGTCGAAGCCGTGCACGTCCGTCGCCTCCACCGCCGCGGGCAGGTGCCACTTGCCCACCCAGGCGGTGGTGTAGCCCGCCTCGCGCAGGATGTGACCCAGCCAGCGGTGTTCCGCGGCCGCGGGGCACTCGTGCCAGTGCAGGTTGTAGGGCACGCCCACCTCGTGGGGGTAGCGCCCGGTGACCAGGCTCGCCCGCGAGGGGGCGCAAAGCGGCTGCGTGCAGTGCGCCTGCTCGAGGCGCACGCCGCGCGCGGCGATGCGATCCATCGCCGGCGTGTGCAGCTCGCCCTGGCCGGCGCAGCTCATGGCGGTGGCGGCCTGCTGATCGGTGAGGATGAGGAGGATGTCGGGACGATCGGACATGGAGGTCTCCAGCACGAGAACCCGCCGGCCGGCGGCGGCCGCCCGATCCTCGCCCCTCGGGCCGGGCCCGGCAAGTCCGCCGCCGCGCCGACCGGGGCCGTCGACCCTGCTACCATTGCCTGAGATGGGCAGAAGGAAGCTCGCGGCCGTGCTCTTGCTGTGCCTGGGGGTGCACTTGGCCGGCTGCGCCATCGCCGAGCCCAGCGACGCCGCCCGCGCCGCCTCCTTCCAGGCCCTGGCCCAGCGCCAGGTCGAGGGCCAGCCGCTGTGGCGATTCCTCCGCCAGCGCACCGTCGACGTCATCAGCGGCGTCGAGCTGCACCAGGTCTACGCCACGGAGACCGGCTACTACTGGCGCGGCCAACCGACCGGCGAGGCCCACCAGTTCGGGCTCAGTGCGGCCGTGCCCATCGCCGAGGACGGCTACTTCCTGACGACCGCCCACAGCGTCCCCTGGGAGCCCAGCTACGTCGTGATCCGCACCGGCCAGCAGGTGCGATGGGCCCCGGCCCGCGTCGTGTGGCGCGGCGAGGCGGCGCGGGACGGCTTCTCGCTGCTGCGCCGGCCGCAGTGGTCCGGCGAGACGGACCTGGCCATCCTCTACGCCCCCCTGCGCCCGCCCGCCATCGTCGAGCACTGGGCCGACGCCGAGGCCCTGGCCGTCGGCAAGCGCCTGGCCGGCGCGGGCTCGACCGGCGTCTTCGCCGGGCAACTGCTCGAGCTGGGCATCGGTATCGTCGAGCTCGATGAGCCCACCGATGCCGACGGCGGCGGCGTCATGTGGCTGCGCCACGACCTGCCCACCCGCGGCGGCGACAGCGGCGGCCCCGTCGTGCTGACCGACGGCCGCTTCGCCGGCATCCACTCCAAGGGCATCTGGACGCTTAACCTGCTCAGCCCCGGCGAGCTCTACCGCCACAACGGCGTGACCGTCCTGCCCGAACGCGACTGGGTCATGCAGGTGATCGAGCAGGACCGCCAGCGACGCGCGGCAGGGGACTACTGATTGCTGATCGCGGATTGAGCCGCTTGCGGCTTCGCGAGGCGCCCCGATCGTCCGCTACCCGCCACACTCCACCAACAGGCACACCGCGTGGCAGGCGATCGCGCGGTTCTCGCCCAGCGCGTCGACCTGCTCGTGCGTCTTGCCCTTGAGGTTGACGCGCTCGGGCGGGGCGTCCAGCAACTCCGCCAACCGCCGGCGCATCGCCTGCTTGTGCGGCCCGAGCTTGGGCCGTTGCAGGATCACCGTCGCGTCGAGGTTGCCCAGTTGGTAGCCCGCGTCGCGCATGCGGCGCACGGCCTCGGCGAGGAAGATGGCGGAGTCGGCCTTGTGGTAGCGCGGGTCGTCGTCGGGGAACAGCTCACCGATGTCCTCCTGGCCCAGCGCCCCGAGGATGGCGTCGGTGACGGCGTGGTAGAGCACGTCGCCGTCGCTGTGCGCGGCGCAGCCGCGGTCATGCTCCAGCCCCAGCCCGCCGACGATCAGCGGCAGGCCCGGCTCGAGGCGATGCAGATCAAATCCGTGGCCGATGAGCATGGGAGGAGTCACAATGCAGAATGACGAATGCAGAATGCAGAAACCGGAAGCAAAGCATAGCAACTCGCACGCATCGGTCGGTTAACGCCCGACCTGAGCGACCAGCGGGAGCGAAGGTCGGGATTTCCGGAAGACGCGCGTTTGTGCGCACAAGATGGCAGCGCGTCTCTCAGAAGTCCCGCCCTTCGCTCGCGGACTCGCTCAGGACGGGCGTTAACAGGGATCCCCCCCTCAAGCCCGGCCCCCGCCGCGCCGATACCCCCTCGGGGACACGCGGCGCGATCCGTCCAGTCCCCGGAGGCTCGCCGGGCATGAGGCATTACGACTGCATCGTCATCGGCACCGGCCCGGCGGGGCAGAAGGGCGCGATCCAGGCCGCCAAGCTCGGCAAGCGCGTCGCCATCGTCGAAAAGAACGCCGTGCTCGGCGGGGCGCAGGTCAACACGGGCACCATCCCCTCCAAGGCCCTGCGCGAGGCGGCGCTGCATCTCACCGGCCGGGCGCGGCGCACGCTCTTCGGCGAGAGCTACCGCGTCAAGCATCAAATCACCATCGCCGACCTCATCGCCGTCAGCCACCAGGTCATGCGCCACGAGTGGGAGGTCATCCGCGAGCAATTCGACCGCAAC
>SLDI01000611.1:0-6293 GCA_007125385.1 Phycisphaeraceae bacterium
CGCTCGGTGGTGCGATGCTTGACGAGAAATCCGCCACTGGCGGCCTGTCCGCCAGTGCCCAGGCGCAACGAATGGTCACGACCGCCCAAGCCACCTTGATCACCACAACACCGCGAGCTTCACGTCGTATCGGCGCCCAGGCACTGGCGGGCAAGCCGCCAGTGGCACCCGTCCCGCACCTTGTCAAATAGAGTCCAGGGCTACGACGACGACCGATCCTGCGGCGGCTCCTGCGCCTCGTCGCGCGCCGGGGCGAGCTCGATGGGCTCGGTCGGGTCGGGCTCCCGCGCCTCGGGCGGCGGGGGCAACGCGTCGTCGCGCGGGCGGTCCTCTGCCGGCTCGACGTGAGCCGTGGCGTTGGCCCGGCCCAGGCGGCGCTCGATCGCGTGCTCGATCTGCGAGGCGAGCTCGTGGCTCTGGCGCACGGTCATGTCCCCGGGCACGTGCAGGTGCATGTCCACCCAGTGGAACCCGCCGCTGCGCCGCTGGCGCAGCTTGTGATACCCGGCGATGCGGCCGTCGGCGACGGCGGTGTCGAGCACGTCGCGCACGGCGGACTCGTCCTTCGGCTCGGAGCGATCCATCAGCCCGTGAAACGACTGCCACAGCAGCCGCCAGCTCGTGACCAGGATGACGATGGCCAGGAGGATCGCGACGGCGGCGTCGAGGCGCGCCCAGCCGGTGGCGCGGACGAGCAGCAGGCCCACGATCACGCCCACGGTCGAGGCGACGTCGGTCGCCAGGTGCTTGCCATCGGCCACGAGCACGTCGCTGCCGTAGCGTGCGCCGGCGCGCCAGACGTAGGCGGCGAGCACCGCGCTGGCGACGGCGACGAGCCCGAGCAGCCAGAGCCCGGCATCGAGGCGATGAAGGTCTGGGGGGGTGAACAGCCGCCGGCCGGCCTCGATGGCGATGAACAGGGCCGCGAGCAGGATCAGCCACCCCTCGAGCCCGACGGCCAGGAACTCGATCTTGCCGTGGCCATAGGGGTGGCGCCGGTCCGCCGGCCGGTGGGCGTACCAGACGCTGTAGAGCATGATGCTCGCGGCCACCACGTTGATGATCGACTCGAAGGCGTCGGTGAGCACCGCCACCGAGTTGGTCATCAGGAAGACCGTGAACTTCGCGACGGTGATAAAGACACCCGCCACGAGGACCCGACGCGCCACCGCCAGGACGTGCTCGGCGTGGGGGTTGACGTCCGGCTCGGGCATGTGGGCAATGTAGTCAGACGCTGGGATTGCGGCAATTGCGCGCATTGTCGACGCCATGGCGGCTTGTTCGCCAGCGTGCAGGGGCGCCGCCGCGGCACGGGCGGGCGGGCCGTGGGGCCCGCGAACCAGCGCCCACAGCCCGGCGCATGCGCTTTACAATCCACGGACCACGCCGGCCGGCCCTGGATGGGAGCGACGCTGATGACCGACCACCCGCTGCACTTGGAAGAGCCCGTCGACGCCGAGAACGCCTCGATCATCCTCGGGCTCACCGGGTGGATGGACGGCGGCGATGTCTCGACCGGGACCGTCGAATGGCTCATCGACGAAGGCCAGGCCGAGCTCGTCGGCTGGATCGACCCGGAAGACTTCTACATCTTCAACTTTCCGGGGTCGATGGAGGTCACCGCGCTGTTCCGCCCCCACGCCAAGATCGAGGCCGGCCGACTCGAGCAGTACGAAGCCCCTGCCAACGACATCTACTACTCGGAGAAGTTCAATCTGCTGATGCTGCTGGGCAAGGAGCCGCACCTGCGCTGGGCGAGCTTCGCGTCGTGCCTGTTCGACCTGGCCGAGCAGACGGGCGCCCACGAGCTGCTGTTCCTGGGCAGCGTGGCGGGGGTGGTGCCGCACACGCGCGACGCCCGGCTGCGTTGCAGCGCCTCGGACCAGGACATGCTCCAGGCCCTGACCCGGCGCAGCGCCGGGCTCAGCGAGTACGAGGGCCCGGCCGCGTTCATCACGCACCTGATGGCCCACGCCCAGGAGGCGGAGCTGCGCGTCGGCAGCATCGTCGCCGAGATCCCCGCCTACATCCAGGGCCGCAACCCCAAGGGCATCGAGGCGGCGCTGCGCCAACTCGGGGCCTACCTCGAGCGCCCCTTCGAGCTCGATGCCCTGCGCAGCCTGGGCGAGCAGTGGGAGAAACGCATCGACGAGGCGGTGGCCAAGCGCGAGGATCTCGCCGAGCACATCCACAAGCTCGAAGCCGACTACGACCACGAGGTGTTCGACACCCAGATGGGCGATCTCAAGAAGTGGCTGGAGCGCCAGGGGATCCAGGTCGACTGAGCCGACTCGACCGCACCAATACCACTTAACGCCCGTCCTGAGCGAGTCTGCGAGCGAAGGGCGGGATGTCCGGGAGGGGTCGGTCCGATACGTGTGCACAACGCGGCAGGACGCTTTTCAGAGATCCCGCCCTTCGCTCGCAGACTCGCTCAGGACGGGCGTTAGGGCGATCCCGTGCGCACCACATGACCCGATCGCACGAAAAACGAGCCCACGTGTGGCGCATCGTGGGCTCGTGGTCTCCGGCGGACCAGCCGCCGGATGAAGTCGGGTTGTCGCGACGCTAGTCCAGCTCCAGCTCCCGCTGCGTCAGTCGCCGATAGGCCTCGAGGTATTTCTCCCTGGTGCTGGTCACCACCGCGTCGGGAAGCGTCGGCCCAGGCGGCTGTTTGTCCCATCGGCCGGCGTCGACCAGCTCTTGAAGGTAATTCCGAACGTACTGCTTGTCGAAGCTCGCCTGGTCGCGCCCGGGTTCATACTCATCCGCCGGCCAGAAGCGTGAGCTGTCCGGCGTCAACACTTCATCTATCAGGATAGGCTTCTGCGCATCATCTTCAAGGCCCATCGGCAAGCCGAACTCAAATTTTGTGTCCGCGAGAATGATCCCTCGCGCCGCGGCGTGATCGTGACCCAGCCGATAGATCGTCAGCGACAGCTCGCGCAGCGTGCGCATCAGCGGCTCGCCGACGCGCGTGCAGGCGTCGTCGAAGGTGATGTTCTCGTCGTGGCCGGTGTCCGCCTTCGTCGCGGGCGTGAAGATGGGCTTGTCGAGCTTTTCGCACTGGCGCAGGCCTCTGGGCAGCTCGATGCCGCCGACGCGCCCCGCGGCGCGATACGCCGCCCAGCCCGAGCCGGCCAGATACCCCCGCACGACGCATTCGATGGGCACGACCCGCGTCGGCCGCCCGACCATCACCCGCCCGGCCAGCCGCCGGCGCTCCGACTCGCCGAGCCCGGCAATCACCGCCGGATCGGTCGACAGCAGGTGATGCTCGAGCCGATCACCGAGCGATCGGCCGATCATCTGGAACCAGAACGCGCTGAGCTGCGTCAGCACCCGCCCCTTGTCGGGGATCGCGTTGGCCATCACCACGTCGAACGCCGAGATGCGATCGCTGGCGACGATCAGCAGCACCGCCTGCCCGTCGACCGTGTGCGCCTCGTAGACGTCGCGCACCTTGCCCTGGCGTCGGCCGGGCAGCGGCAGGTCGGTGCTCATCAACGGGCTGGGCATGGCGGAACCTCACGCCTGGCGGCTGGCCGCTTCGCGAGACGTCGCGAACCGGCGCCAGGTAGCATCGTGCATCGCGGCAAGGCCTGCAAGTGCACACGCACATCCGCCTATGCGCCGCGACGCGCTGACGCTACCCTGATTGCTGAACCCGGTCCCCGTCGTCGAACCCGCCAACTGCCCCCCGCAACGGAGCAACTCATGCAATCCCTGCCGCTGCTCCTGGCCCGCATCCTGCTCGTGCCCATCTTCCTCGCCAGCGCGCTGGCCAAGCTCACGAACTGGTCGGCCACGACGGCGCGGATCGCCGACGCGGGCGTGCCGATCCCCGATCTGATGCTCACCGGGGCGCTGATACTGGAGATCGTCGGCGCCGTATTGGTGCTGCTGGGGCTGTTCGCGCGCGTCGGGGCGGCGATGCTGCTGGCGTTCCTCGTGCCGGTGACGCTGCTGATGCACCCGTTCTGGGCTCGGCCCGACGAGCTGACGGACTTCCTGAAGAACACGGCGATGGTCGGGGCGCTGGTGATGATCGCGAGCCTGGGGGCGGGGCATTTCAGCCTGGACGCGTGGCGCAAGCGTCATCCGAACCCGTGACGGGGTACGCGGCGCGCGGGGCGGGGTGGGAATCGGGTTGGGATCGTGCGGCTTCGCGAAGCGGCAAGCCGGGGGCGATCCTGGATGAGAATGCAGATGAAAGGCCGCGGCGGGATTCGAACCCGCGACGGGCAAAGCCCAACGGATTTGCAATCCGTCCCCTTAGTCCGCTCGGGCACGCGGCCGGCGCCCCAATCATAGCATGAACACCACCGACACGGCGGCGCCGGGGCTCAGGCGTGGCCGGCGACCGACCGCGCCGAGCCGAGCCTTGCGAATGCCCGGGGGACGTACGCCCGCCGGTCGTGGCGATGCGCCTCGGCCGCGACCCCCGCGTCCAGCCCCAGCGCCAGCCGCGCCGACGCGATCGCCAGATCGACCTGCCAGCGATGGTCGGCGGCGGTGTTGCGGCAGAGCACCTCGCGGAACTCGCGCGGCGGTCTCGGCACAGGGTCCGCGGTGTCAAAGGCGCCATGCACCGCGCGCTCCGCCAACGCACTGGCGGGGCGCTGTGGCGGCACGAACACGCCAACGAGGCGGATGCCGGCCAGCCGATCCAGCACCGCGGCCGCCTCGTCGCGGCGGGCTTCGTCAAGCACCTGCCGCCGGCCGAGGGATTTGACCGTCAGCGCCAGCGCCGTGGCGGTGTTCAGCGACAGCGCGGGTCGCTCGGCGAGCTCCGCCAGCGCGGGGAGGCATCGCCCCGTGCCGCAGACGCGCAGCAGGCACAGGGCCACCAGCCAGTTGGGCCCCTGCCGGGCGAACGTGAAGGCCATGGCCGGATCCTGCGTGCGCGGCGTGGCCGTAGACGGGTTCTCGTCCTCCTCAAGGCCGTACTCCAGCGACCGCACGGCGTCGATGAGCCTGGGCTCGGCGTCGGGCTCGCCCCACATGGCGATCACGCCCGCGGCTGCCCAGCTCACCGCCGGGTTGTCGCTGGCCAGCGCCTGGCGCACCTGCGGCTCGACCGCGTCGCGATGGCGGTACAGGTGCCACAGCTCGGGCCCGGGCTCGCCCTTGCGCATCGCCTCGAGCCCGGCGGCTATCGCGGCCTCGTCCGGCTCGGGCCGGGCCAGCGGCGAGACGTCGACGATGGGGTTGAACAGCGGCTCGATGCTCTCGTCGGGCAGCTCCAGGGCGCCGGTGGCGGCGAGCTTCTCGCGCAGCTCCGGGTAGGGAATCTGCCGGGCGTCCGTGGCGTCGCGCACGGCCAGGGCCGCGGCGTAGCCGGCGACCTCGCCGACGCGCTGGATGTCGCGCTGCATGCGGCAGGAGTAGTGGGCGTCCTGGGTTGTGCCGAAGCAGCGCGACGCCAGCCAGACGTTGTTGAGCGAGCGTGGCACGAGCATGCGGTAGGGCATCTGGCAGGCCATGGGGCGGCGCCAGTTGCGGCAGAACCAGATCCAGAAGACGGCCTCGTCGGAGTCGAACTCGAAGTCGACGAAGTGGCTGTCGCAGTGGCAGCCGGTCAGGCCGATCGCGTCGGGGAAGCGGCGGGCCTCGATCTGGTCGGCGAGGCTGAGCATGTAGTCGGCGTGGAACAGCCGGCCCTGGCGCACGCCGATCAGGGGGGCGACGTAGGTCGGGCGCGTCCAGTTGTCGAACTTGTCGACCATCAGCGCGCGGACGCCGGCGATGCGGGCGCGGGTCAGGTCCTCCGGGTCGGTCGGGTCGCAGAAGCCGGCGTCGAAGTTGACGCGGCGCATGCGTGGTCGGCCGTGCAGCTCGCGCAGCCCGCCGCAGGACTGGGTGTAGGCGTGGAGCAGGCCGTCGTGCTCGCGGCCGAGGTCGTAGCTGGCGCCGGCCAGCGCCGCCAGGTCGCCGTCGCCGGTGGCGTCGATCCACGCCGGGGCGCGGAGCTCGACGACGCCCGCGGGTGTCGCCAGGCGGGCGCTGGTGACGCGGCCGGCCTCGACGCTGACGTCAAAGAGCATGGCGTGCGGCAGCAGGCGCGCCCCCGCGTCGCGGATCATGCGGTCGAGGACGATCTTCTTGGCCTCAGGGTGGAACGGCCCGTCGCCCAGCGGCCCGGAGGCGAAGCGCTTCATCAGGTCGCGCACGTTGCGGTCCAGCTCCTGCTGAAGCCCGCCGGTGACGCCGAAGTAGTAGCTCTGGATCCCGCCGCCGGTGCCGATGCCGCCGGCGAAGCCCAGCGTGTCGAAGCAGAGCGTGCGCGCGCC
>SLDI01000762.1:0-6292 GCA_007125385.1 Phycisphaeraceae bacterium
AGCGACGAGTGCCAGGGAAAGTCGCCGTCGTGCTCGCTGAGATAGTTCACCAGACCCGTGCCGATCTGGCGGACGTTGCTCAGGCTCTGCATCGACCGCGCGGCGGTGCGCGCCGCCCCGAGGGCCGGCAGCAGGATGCCGATGAGCAGCGCGATGATCGAGATGACCACGAGCAGCTCGATGAGGGTGAAACCGCGGTGAGGAGGGTGGGAAACGGGGCTTGCCATGACATCTCCCTCATGGGCGTTAAAGGATAAGGAACTCCACTGCCACAGATGATATTGAGACTCGATCTCATGTCAAATCGCCCCGGATCCACCCTGGCACGATTTTCCTGTTGACAAGTCGCAGTCCATCCGATACCTTCCCGCAATAGTTGTTTTGAGTGGTCAAAATACCTTTGACGGGAGATGGAAATGCGCAGAGCCTTCACCCTCATCGAGCTGCTCGTGGTCATCTCGATCATCGCGCTGCTCATCGGTATCCTGCTGCCCGCCCTGACGGCTGCCCGCCTCAGCGCCCGGCGCACCGCCTGCCTGAACAACATGCGCCAACTCCAGCTCGCCCAGTGGGGCTACGCCGCGGAGCACGATGGCCGACTCGTCGAGGGTAACCTCGAGCACGGCGGACAGGACCACCCCGAAGGCGTCACCGAATGGCTCGAAACGCTGCGCGAGTATGGCAGCGACATCCTCGCCCGCTCGCCCATCGACACCAGCCCCCACTGGGGGCCCTATGCGGAAGGCGCCGCCTTGCCGGGCGACCCTTCGGGAACCCAGCGACGCCTCACCTCCTACGGCATCAACAACTACCTTGACCGCACCGAGCGACCCGACGACGCCCCCCGCATCGAACGCATCGACGATGTCGATCGGCCCTACGCGACGATCCAGTTTCTCATGATGGCCTTTGAGGGCGAGTTCGCCGGCTCCGACCACGTCCACGTCGAGGACTGGGGCGATGGCGACAATGCTCCCCAAGCCGCCGCGGAGCAGGTGCAGATCAACGCCCACGGCGGGCCCCGGGCCGACTGGTCCGGACGCGCACCCTGGGGCAGGCTCGATGGCTCGGCGCGCATCCAGAGCTTCGGCGACGTGTACGAAAGCACCGATCGGAACAACTTTGACCCGCGTGTGGCACGGTGACGCGCGATCGCTTGAGCGTCGCGTCCAGCCGGTAACATGAGCCGCGATGGGCTCGGCCTCCCCCATGCCGCATTCGCTGGTAGCGCGCCTGACCCGCCCCGGGCTCTTCATCACAGGCACGGACACGGCGGTGGGCAAGACGCACATCGCCTGCGCGATCGCCGCGCTCCTTGCCCGGCAGTGCCGGGTCGCCGTCGCCAAGCCCTTCGCCACCGGCTGTCGACGCGACGCCGCGGGCCGGCTCATCCATGACGACGCCGAGGCGCTCGCCGACGCCGTCGGCCGACCGCACCCCATGGACCTGGTCGCGCCGGTGCGCTTCGAGGCCCCGCTCGCCCCTGCCGTCGCCGCCGAGCTCGCCGGGACGCCGATCGACTGGCCCGGCCTCGCCGCCGCCCTGGCGCGCCTCGACGCCGACGCCGACGCCATCGTCGTCGAGGGCGTCGGCGGGGCGATGGTGCCGCTGGACCCTGCCCTGCCGGGCGCGACCGTGCGCGACCTTGTCGCCGCCCTGGGTCTTCCGGCCGTCGTCGTCGCCCGCGCCGGCCTGGGCACGCTCAACCACACCGTCATGACCGTCCACGTCCTGCGCCAGGTCGGCTGCCTGGTGGCGGGCCTGGTGATCAACGAGCACGGCGTCGACCAGGCCGACCCCTCGCTGGCCCACAACCACCGCTGGCTCGAGCGGCTGACCGGCGTCGCGGTGCTGGCGAGCCTGCCGACCTGCGCCGACCCCCGCCCGCACCTTGCCGCCGTGGACTGGCAGGCGGTGATGGCGGGGTGATGGCGGGGTGATGGCGGGGGGCGGTAGGGTGGGCAGAGCCTGCGGACGCCCGCGGGAGGCTTCACCGGGCGATCACCGCCGAATTTTCATCTATAAACAACGCATTTTCATACTCTTGCGCAAGAATCTCGTATCCGGCGGCCGCGCCGGCGCCCCGATCTGTTACAATGCAGCGCTCGCAGCGGGTCGCCGGGGCGGTGGTGAGAGCGTACATCCTGCCTGCCCCCGGGATTGACTGCGGCGTCCGGCCGCACGTCCCGCCCCGCCGCGCTATCCCGGCAACCTCCGGACAATGAAAGGGCCCTGGCCATCCTCGACGACAAGAAGAAACAATCCTTCGGCGACAACCCGGTCGATACCCGCGACACCGACAACTACAAGAACGAGTACGTCAAGGGCTTCGTCGACAAGTGGGACGAGCTGATCGACTGGACCGGCCGGGCACAAAGCGAAGGCAGCTTTTTCATCGATGTGCTCAAGCAGCGCGGCGCCAAGCGCGTGCTCGACGTCGCCTGCGGCACCGGGTTCCACTCCGTGCGCCTGATCGAGGCCGGCTTCGAGGTCGTCTCCGCCGACGGCGCCCCGGAGATGCTCGCCCGCGCTTTCGAGAACGGCCGCAAGCGCGGCCACATCCTGCGCACCGTCACCGCCGACTGGCGCTGGCTCAACCGCGACGTCCACGAGATGTTCGACGCGGTGATCTGCCTGGGCAACTCCTTCACCCACCTGTTCACCGAGAAGGACCGCCGCAAGGCGCTGGCGGAGTTCTACGCCACCCTGCGCCACGACGGCGTGCTCATCCTCGACCAGCGCAACTACGACGGCATCCTGGACAAGGGCTTCTCCTCCAAGCACAAGTACTACTACTGCGGCGACAACGTCGCGGCCGAGCCCGAGCACGTCGACGAAGGCCTGGCGCGCTTCCGCTACGAGTTCCCGGACAAGAGCGTCTATCACCTGAACATGTTCCCGCTGCGCAAGGACTACACGCGCCGGCTGATGACCGAGGTGGGCTTCCAGAAGATCGAGACCTTCGCCGACTTCCAGGAAACCTACCGCAGCGACGACCCGGACTTCTTCATTCACGTCGCGCATAAGGAATACCACGAGGACGAGTCGCAGGAGAGCAAGTGATGACGGACAAGCCTTCCGAGGCGGTCAGCACCGCCAAGCAGTACTACGACAGCGCCGACGCGGACAACTTCTACCACGTCGTCTGGGGCGGCGAGGACATCCACATCGGGCTCTACCAGTCCGACACCGAGCCGATCTTCGACGCCAGTCGACGCACCGTCGAGCACATGGCCTCGAAGCTCCAGACGCTGGGCAAGAACGCCCGGGTGCTCGACGTCGGCGCGGGCTTCGGCGGGGCGGCGCGCTATCTCGCCAAAACCTTCGGCTGCCAGGTCGTGGCGCTGAACCTCTCCGAGGCCGAGAACGAACGCGACCGCCAGAAGAACCGGGAGCAGGGCCTGGACCACCTGGTCACCGTCGTCGACGGCGACTTTGAGAACCTGCCCTACGAGCAGGAGAGCTTCGACATCGTCTGGTGCCAGGATTCGTTTCTGCACAGCGCCAACCGGGGCAAGGTGATGAGCGAGGTGGCGCGGGTGCTCAGGAAAGGCGGCGAGTTCATCTTCACCGACCCCATGCAGGCCGACGACGCCCCGGTGGACAAGCTCAAGCCGATCTACGACCGCATCCACCTGCCCAACATGGGCTCGCCGGGCTTCTACCGCGAGAAGCTCACGGAGCTGGGGCTGACGGAGGTGGGCTTCGAGGAGCTGACGCACCAGTTGGTCAACCACTACTCGCGCGTGCGCGACGAGATGCACGCCAAGCGCGACGAGCTCAAGGCCGCCGGCGTGTCCGACGACTACGTCGCCCGCATGGACAAGGGCCTCGGCCACTGGGTCGAAGGCGGCAAGCAGGGCTGGCTGGCCTGGGGCATCTTCCACTTCCGCAAGTAAAGCCGCTTGCGGCTTCGCACAAACGTGACCCCCGCCAAGGAGGCCGACGCCGCGTCGGCCTCCTTTTTGCGCGCGGGGTGGGTTCTCGCAGAGCACGCCAGGAGCGCGGCGGGCGCGGGGGAAGCTATTCTGGCGCGGCCGTTGTAGGGTGGGTAGAGCGAAGCGAAACCCACCAGTTTCGCTGACGATCCGTGAGTGCGTGGTGGGTTTCACTTCGCTCTACCCACCCTACAAGAACAACCCCCCGGAGCCCCTGCATGCCGCTGACCCGCTTTCGCCAACGCATCGACGAGGTGGGCCAGGCCCCCGCCACCGGGCCGGTGCTGATCGTCGCTCTGGGCGACAGCATCACGATGGGCTGCACATCACTGGCCACGCTCGAGCCCGAGGCGGTCTATCACGCCCGTCTCAAGCGCATGCTCGAGGATCGCCACGGCGACGTCGTCTTCAGCGTGATCAATGCCGGCGTCGGTGGGGAGCGCGCCGGCGACGGCCTGTCCCGGCTCGATCGCCACGTCGTCGCCCATCGGCCGGACCTGGTCATCGTCGCCTTTGGCGCCAACGACGCGCACGACGGCGAGGCCGGCTTGCCCGCCTTCGGCGAAGCGCTCGCGGCGATCGTCGACCGGACCCGCCAGCGCACCGACGCGGACGTGGTGCTCATGACGCCGCCGCTGCAATGCACCCAAACCTCGCCGCGCGTGGCCGCGGCGCATCGGGAGATGGTCGAGCAGATGATGCACGTCCAGTGCAGCGGCCTGCTGGCGCGTTACGCCGAGGCGGTGCGTCAGCTCGCCCGGGCGCACGACGTGCCGCTGGCCGACGTCCACGCCCGCTGGCAGCAGCTCGCCGACGCGGGCGTCGACACGACGGCGATGCTCGCCAACGGGCTCAACCATCCGACGGGGGCGGCGCACCGTTACGCGGCGGAGGTGTTGATGGGGTTGATCGAGGGCGGGGGCGCGGCGGCTGAGGTGTCAAGCGATGACGTCGCGGCGGAGCGGTAGCAGGCTGCGTTGGACGAGGTGCCACGGCTATAGCCGAAGGGCAAGCCGTGCGTTTCTCGCCCGCCGCACGGCTTGCCGCTTCGCGGACAAGCCGTGGCACCCGGCGCCGTGGACTTTCGTTGTAGGGTGGGTAGAGCGAAGCGAAACCCACCGGTTTTGCTAACGATCCGTGAGCGCGTGGTGGGTTTCGCTTCGCTCTACCCACCCTACATCAGCGCCGCCACACGAAAGTTCACGGCGTTGCGCGGCACCGGCGCTGCAGCGCCAGGGCGTTTCAAAACAGCCAGCTCAGTAGGATGATTTCCGCCAACAGGAGCGTGGCGAGGATCAAGGCGATGGTCATGGCCCGGCTTGAGGTGATCCGCCGCCAGAGCGTGGTGCGTTGAGGCGGCGTGATGAGCTCGAGTTGCTGCTGGGCCGCCGCGGGGCAGGCCGGCGGGGCGTGGCCGCGGCGGGCCTGGTCCTGGACGATGGCGATCACCAGATTCGCGTCGAACGGCGTCAGCCCCAGCATCCGCCCCAAGCGAATCAGACGCTCGCGATGCTCGGGGCGAAGCAGGGTGCCCTCGAGCTTGTCCGCGACGCGGGCGGCGAGCACCCAGCGCGGGTCGCCCGGCCCGGTGATCGGCACCGCCGGCGCGGGCGTACGCCCGGGCAGGGGGTACGTCACGGCCGCGGACGGGTCGAGGCGCCCCACCGTGTCGGGCGGGGCGTCGTCGGGCGTGAGGCGGAGCGCACCCTGGGTGGCGTCCGCCGGGTCTTGTTGAGCCGGTGAACGGAACATCTCTTTTCCCTCGCGGCCGGGCGTCACGCGGCCGCACCCTAACCATACCACCACTTTGCCCCGGGCCAAGCCCCACATTTCGCCCGGAGCCCAACCCACGCCACGCCGGCCCGCATAATCGGACCCCCGGTGGCGAGCAACACGCCGGGGCGCCTATAAATTATGCGTTGGCATTGAGATACACGGAAGAGGGAGTCTTCGGCGCCCGGAGCGATCCATGAGCCAGGACCCGAACCTTGTCACCGTTCACGAAGCCGCCTCGCTCATCGAAGCCGCCCTGCTCAGCCGGCGACTGCTCGACGAGGGCATCGAGAACCAGATCGACGGCCCACACCACACCGACCAGGACCCGGAAAAGCCGTGGCAGCGCCCGCGCGTGCGCGTCGCCGTGGACCTCGCCGACCAAGCCGAGGTCGTCGTCGGCGACTTCCTCAGCGAGGCCCAGGGGTAGTCGGCAGTAAGACATGGCCACGAATGAACACAAATGAACACGAAGGTGATACGTGAGGGATGTGTCGGCGGCGTGATTCAGCCCCCCCCTCCCTTCGGGAGGGGCTGGGGGAGGGCGTCACCTGCCGGCATCAAGCTCCATGATCTGCACA
>SLDI01000468.1:0-20043 GCA_007125385.1 Phycisphaeraceae bacterium
CGAGCCGGAGCTGGCCCAGCGCGTGCTCGCCGCCGCGCCGGCGCCGCTGACCTGGCACACGGCGCGCAGCGGGGCGCTGACCGCGACGCTGGCGCAGGCGGGCCCCGCCGCGGGGGGTGAGCTGTGGCTGGCCAGCCGATACGACCCGGCCCAGGAGGCGGGCAAGCTCATCGCCGACGTCGATTTCCAGGCCAGCGCCTGCGTGGTCGTACTGGGCATGGGCCTGGGGTATCACGTCGCGGAACTGGCCAAACGCTCAGCCGGCGATGGCCTGGTGATCGTCTACGAGCCGGACGTGGCCCTGCTGCGGGCGGTGCTCGAACGGATCGACCACAGCGCCTGGCTCGGACGCGGGCAGGTGCTGCTGTGCGACGCGACGATGGACCAGGCGGGCCTGACGCGGCGCGTCGAGCGCTGGGCGGGCGTGCTCACGCAGGGCACGAAGCTCGTGACGCATCCGCCGACGCGGCGCGTCCACGGCGAGGCGCTCAAGGCGTTCGGGCAGATGGTCACGCAGACGCTGGCGTTCTGCCGCACGAACGTGGCCACGGCCCTGGTCAACGCGGCGCGGACGTGTCGCAACCTCTCGTGCAACCTCGATCACTACCTGGCCGGGGCGGGCGTCGATGAGCTGCACAACGCCGCGGCCGGCCGGGTGGCGGTGTGCGTCGCCGCCGGGCCGAGCCTGGCGCGCAACATCGACCTGCTGCGCGACGCGCGGGTGCGGGAGAACGTCGTCATCATCACCGCGCAGACCACGCTCAAGCCGCTGCTGGATCGCGGCATTCGCCCGGACTTCGTCACGGCGCTGGATTACTCGCAGATCTGCCAGCGTTTCTACGAAGGCCTGCCCGAGCTTGCCGAGGTGACGCTCGTGGCCGAGCCCAAGGCGCACCCGACGATCCTGGACAGCTACCCCGGGCCGATTCGGCTGCTGCGCAACAGCTTCTGCGATGACGTGCTGGCCGGCCTCGCCCAGCCGGGGATGAAGCTGCCGTCGGCGACGACGGTGGCGCACCTGTCGTTTTATCTCGCGCAGCATCTTGGCTGCGACCCGATCGTGTTCATCGGGCAGGACCTGGGCTTCTCCGACGGGCTGTACTACTGCCCGGGCACGGCCACGCACCAGGTGTGGTCGGCCGAGCTGGGCGCGTTCAACACGCTGGAGATGATGGAGTGGCAGCGGATCGTGCGCCACCGCAACCATCTGCGCAAGGTGCCGGGGGCCGACGGCCGTGCGATCTACACCGATGAGCAGATGGCGACGTATCACCGGCAGTTCGAGCGCGACTTCGCCGAGGCGCCGCAGCGGATCATCGACGCGACGCAGGGCGGCGTGCCCAAGGCCGGCACCGAGGCCATGCCGCTGGCCGAGGCGCTTCAGCGCTTCGCCACGCAGCCGGTCGGCGCGCTGCCGGTGCCCCCGCGCGGGCTGGACGCGTCGCGGCTGGCGCTGGTGGTGGAGCGTCTTGAGCAGCGGCGGCGCGAGGTGGAGCAGCTCAAGCGCACCAGCCGGCGCTGCCTGCCGCTGCTGGAGCAGATGCTGCGCCATCAGCGGGATCAGAAGCGCGTGCATCGGCTGTATCGTGAAGTGCAAAAGCACCAGCAGCGCGTCGCGGGGGAGCTGGACGACGCGTTTCAACTGGTCAACGCGCTGAACACCATCGGGGCGCTGAAGCGCGCCAAGGCCGACCGCGCCATCGCCCACGCTGGCGACGACGCGATGATGCGCCAGCGTCGCCAGCTCGAGCGCGACATGGAGAACCTGGACTGGCTGATCCAGGCGTGCGACGAGGTGCTGGACATCTTCGCCGCCGCCCTCGAGCGCGCCCGGGCGAGCCTGGCGCGCCACGATGCGGCGGCGGCGGCGTGAGTGCAGGCCGCGGCTGTGCGCGGGTAGGACAAGAAAAAGCGGAAGTGGAAAATAAGGAAGCCAGGAAGCCAGGAAAGGAGGAAAGAAGGAGACGGAAGGCGAGCAGGGCAAGGGCATGTGATGGGGTTCGCGAAGGTGACAGGTTGTCGTGCCGCCTCGCGAAGCCGCAAGCGGCGGGCGCGCTTGGCGGTCTCGCCTGACGCCCTGCGTTGTCCTGGCTGCCTGGCTTCCTCATTCTTATCCGTGTTCATTTGTGTTCATCCGTGGCTCATTCCTTCCGGTAACGCATCATGACGCAGGCCGTGGCGCTGGTTGTGGTTGATCTTCAGCGGACGCGGTTCGGGCTGCGCTCGCGCCTGCGCGATCGGCTCGGCTCGCGGACGGTGCTCGAGCACGCGCTGCGACGGGTGGCGCGCGTCAGGCAGGTGCAGCGCGTGATCCTGGTGCACCCGGCCGAGCAGCATCCGTTGAGCGCGATCGACGCCGAGGCGGTGGGCAAGGCCGTCGACGCCTTCCCCGTGCAGCCGGGAATGACGCGTGATGCGCGCTGGGTGTCGGCGCGCAAGTGGTCGCTGGCGTCGTGGCGCGGCGGGCTGGGCACGGCCTGCGCGTTCGACGAGGCGCTGCCGGCCGCACCGTTGGCGGCGGCGCTCAAGGCCAGCGGGGCGTCGGCGGCGCTGATCGTGCGCGGCGACTGGCCGCTGCTCGACCCCGCCTACGCCGAGGCCCAGCTCGCGCTGCACCTGGAGCACCCCGAGGCGTACAAGCTCACGTTCACCCAGGCCCCGCCGGGCCTGGCGGGCGTGGTCACCGGCCAGGCGACGCTCGATCAACTGGCCGAGCATCACTCATGCTTCGGGCAGGCGCTGGCCTACAACCCGCGTAAGCCGCAGGCCGACGCGATCGGGCGCGAGGTGAACGTGCCCGTCCCCGCCTCCGTGCGCGACACCTACCTGCGCCTGGCCTGCGACACGCCGCGCAGCGCGGCGCTGGTGCAGGCCATCGCCGACGAGCTCGGCGACGCCATCGACGAGGCCGACGCGTTGCGCGTGACGGACGCGGCCCGCCGCGTCGAGCACGTGCTGCACCGCTTCCTGCCGCAGCAGGTCACGCTCGAGCTGACGCCCCATCGCCCGGCCACCGGGCCGATCACGCCCCAGCATCACGTCAAGCTCGAGCGCGGCGAGCTGGACCCGGCGATCGCCCGGCGGATCTTCGAGCAGCTCGGCGACGAGGCGCTGGCCGGCGACGTGGCGCTGCGCCTCGGCGGCCTGGGCGACGCGCTGCTGCACGATGCCTGGGATGAGCTCGTACGCGACGCGCACGAGGCGGGCGTGATGGGCATCTGCATCGACACCGACCTGCATTGCACCCGCGCCGCGCTGGACCGGCTGCTCGAGCTGCCCATCGACGCGGTGAGCGTGCGGCTGAACGCGGACACCGGGCAGACCTACCGCCAGGTGATGGGCGAGGACGCGTTCATGCACGTGACCGACAACCTGCGCTACCTCGTCGAGCAGCGCGCCGCGCGCGGCGACGATGAACGCGCCGCCCTGCCGTGGATCGTCCCCCGGCTGGCCAAGACGCACCAGACGCTCGATGATCTCGAGCCCTTCTTTGACCGCTGGCTGATGATCGGCGCCCAGCCGGTGATCGAACCGGCGCAATCGGGCTGCGGCCTGATGCCGGAGCAGAGCCCGGTGCCCATGTCCCCGCCGCGGCGCGTGGCGTGTCGGCAACTCGGGACGCGGATGACGATCCTCAGCGACGGCCACGTGGCGCTGTGCGACCAGGACTGGCTGGGCCGCGCATCGCTGGGCGACGCGGCCGGCGAGGAGCTGGCGACGATCTGGCAGCGCGTCCACGCGCACGCGGCGGCGCATCGCGCCGGACGCTACGAGCCGGCGATGCTCTGCGGCCGGTGCACCGAATGGCATCGGCCGTGACGACCAACGCGTCAGCGTCACCCACACGAATCCAACGCATCATCATGCCTCATCATGCATCGGTGGTTCCGACCCGTTAAGCTGACCGTCTCATGACCACGTTGTGCATCATCCTTGGCCGGGCGGGCAGCAAGGGGCTGGCGAACAAGAACGGGCTGCCGGTGGCCGGTCGGCCGATGATCGTGTGGACGATCGAGTTCGCCTTGCGGGCGCGGTCGCTCAACCGCGTCATCGTCTCGACCGACAGCGATGAGCTGGCGGCGATCGCGCGCGATCATGCGCTGACGGTCATCGATCGCCCGTCCGAGCTGGCGTCGGACACCGCCACGGTCGACGCCGCGGCCCGGCACGCGCTGGAGCAGGTCGAGGCCGAGCACGGCGAGCGGTTTGACGCGGCGGTGCTGCTCTACGCCAACGTGCCGGTGCGCCCGCCCGATCTCGCCGACCGTGCGGTGGCGAAGCTGCGCGACACCGGCTGCGACAGCGTCCAGAGCGTCCGCCCCGTGGGCAAGATGCACCCGCACTGGATGAAGCGCCTCACCGGCGCCGACGGCGACGCGATCGAGCCCTACGAAACCAACGCGGTGTATCGTCGGCAGGACCTGCCAGCCGTGTACGCGCTCGACGGCGGGATCATCGCCGTGCGGCGCGAGAGTCTGTTCACCGTCGCCGAGGGTCAGCCGCACGCGTTCCTCGGGCGCGACCGGCGCGCGATCGTGACGCAGCCGGGCGAGGTCGTCGACGTCGACGACGAGCACGACCGCCGCGTGGCCGAAACGGTGCTGCGGGGAATCGGCCAGGAATGAGCCATCGCAATGCCACCGAGTTGATTGTCGACCAATGGTGAAGGGGCGACCTGGCGTTCTTCGCACGCTTCGCTTTTCGCGGTTCTGTTGAGAAGGAAAAGGCCTCATGTTCATCCACAGCGTCTATTTCTGGCTCAAGCCCGGCATCAGCGACGAGGACGAGGCCGCGTTCAAGCGCGAGCTCGCGGCCCTGGGCGACATCGAGTCGCTGCGGTCGATCCACATCGGCACGTCGGCGCCGTCGGATCGGCCGGTCGTGGACACGAGCTATTCCTACGCGTTGATCACGATCTTCGACGACAGCGCGGCTCACGATGCGTACCAGGTGCATCCCGTCCACGACCGCTTCCGCCAGCGGTGCGAGGCGTTCTGGGAGCGGGTGCTCATCTACGACGTCGAGACGCAATGAGCGGCGTGCGTCGCACCATCGCCGTGGTCACCGGCACGCGAGCCGAGTTGGGCCTGCTCGCGCCGGTGATGCACGCCATCGATGCGCATGCGGCGCTGACGCTGCGCTGCATCGTCACGGGCACGCACCTGACGCGCGGCACGTGGCGGAGCGTGCGCGATCACTGGGGCCTGCGCATCGACAAGCGCGTCGCGATGCAGCGCAAGGGCGAGCGCGGCCGGGCCGCGGACGTCGCGGCGCTGGCGCGGGGCGTCGCCGGGCTTGGCAAGGCGCTCGTCGATCTGCACGCCGACATCGTGCTTGTGCTCGGTGATCGCATCGAGGCGTTCGCGGCCGCGACGGCGGGCAGCGTCGGCGGCGTGCACGTGGCGCACATCCACGGCGGCGACCGGGCCGAGGGCGTCGCCGACGAGGCCATGCGCCACGCCATCACCAAGCTCGCCCACATCCACTTCCCCGCCACCGCCGCGAGCCGGCGACGCATTGTCCGCATGGGCGAGCGGGCCGAGCACGTCTTCAATGTCGGGTCACCGGCGATCGATGAGGCCCTGCTGCACCAGCGCAACCGCCGGCGCGACCCGCGCCATCTCATCGTTATCCAGCACCCGATCGGCGACGACGACGATGTCGAGCGCCAGCGGATGCGCGCCACGCTCGACGCCGCCGGGGCGTTCCACAAGCACCGCGGCCTGAGCGAGCCGGTGATCGTCCTTGATCCCAACGACGACCCGGGCAGCGGCGGCATTGACGCCGCCATCAGCGAGACGCTCGGCAAGCGCGGCGCCTCGTCGGGTCGGTTTCGCCACGTGCGCTACGTGCCGCGCGGTGAGTTGCTGGCGCTGCTGCGCCAAGCCGTGGCGATCGTGGGCAATTCCTCGGCCGGCCTCATCGACGCCGCGGCGCTTCGCGTACCGTGCGTCAACGTCGGCCCACGCCAGGCCGGGCGCGAGAAGCCGGCCAACGTGATCGACTGCGACTACGGCCGCGAGGCGGTGACCGCGGCACTCGAGCAGGCCCGCACGCTGGATCTGCGACGCATGCGACACCCTTACGGCCGGGGCAACGCCCCGCAGCGCATCGCCGAGCACCTGGCGACGCTCGACCTTGAGTCGCTACCGCTTCGCAAGCGAAATGCGTATTAGAGCGGGTTCAACCGGTTCGTAGCGGATGGGGTGCCACTGACAAGCGGAGTCCGCGGAGCTTGTCAGTGCGAGCCGGCGGAACGGCCTCGCATCGCATCGCATCTCGCACTGACAAGGCCGAGGACGGCCTTGTCAGTGGCACCCGCTTCCTGACACAGCTCCCCGTGCTCACCGCTGCTGCTTCGCGGCCGCGCCACTGCGGCGCAGGGCGCTGAGCGTCACGGGCACGATGTAGGCGTCGGCCGGCGGGGCCTCGGGGCGCGGAGCGGTCAGCGGTGGCACGTCGGCGAGCTCGCGCATCATCGCGATCTCGTCGCACGCCTGGTTCTTCGGGCAGCGCAGGCACTCGCTCCAGACCTTCAACGGCAGGCGGGCACGGTCCACGACACTGAAGCCCAGCTTCTCGAAGAACGCCTGCTCGTAGGTGAGCGTCATGACGTTGCGGATGCCCAGGCGGCGGGCGTCGTCGATGCACGCCTCGACGAGCCGGCGCCCCAGCCCGCGCCCGCGCAGGGCGGGGTCGACGGCCAGGGCGTACACCTCGGCCAGGTTCGCCCACATGACGCCCAGACCGGCGACGCCCACGATCCGCCCGTCGTGCTCGGCGACCTGGTGGTCGCGCACCTTCTCGTAGAGCGAGGCGAGCGAGCGCGGCAGCATCAGGCCATACTCGGCGCAGTCGTTGATGATGCGTGCCGCGGCGGGGACGTCGGCGACAGTCGCGGGCCGGATTGTCACGTCATCGTGGGCCAAGCGGGCAATGATAGCACGGCGGGGGAGGTTCTCGCAGAGGGCGCCAAGAGCGCGGAGGACGCCGAGGTGGGGAAGGGGTGGGCGCCGGGTGCCACTGACAAGGCCAGGCGTGGCGGGGGCGGAGCTTGTCAGTGGCACCCGGCGAGACAGGCAAAATGTCACAACCCATCTACGTCCCCGGCCGGCACGTCCACCTCATCGGGCTCGAAGCGCGACGCCTTGACGAACAGGTAGGCGACGTGGTCGCCCGCCTCGAGTTGCGGGACCACCGCCGACGCATCGAGCGGCAGGCGGACCAACGTCGGCTGGCCATCCGCCAAGTTCATGGCCAACCTGACGCCCGTGACCGTGGCGTACAACTCGCCCTCGGCGGGTATCGCGTCCGGCGCGGGATCGGCCACGGCCCGCAGATCGAAGCGGACATGGAATCGCCCGGTTTCGGGATCCTCGTCGACCTCGACCGCGCCGAGGACGACCGCCGTCTGCGCCATGCGCTGCATCATTGCGGCAACGTCAGGGGTGTCGTCATCGGCGTCACCGGGTTGCATCGCCGCGCGAACCTGGTCGAGGCTGTTGTACGCCAGCCGTCCGGCCGCATCGCGCGTGGGCAGCGAGCGCAGGGTGTGAAACGTGCGGCCGCGGCGCGCCGCCTCGTGGGCGAGCTGACGCGCGCGGTCATCATCCAGGTAGGTGATTGCCTCGGCCGGCCAGAGCTCCGGCGAAGGCATCTGGCGCGGCTGGACGACGATCAGGCGTGTCTCGACGACAGCCGCGCCGGGTTCGTTGGCAAACGCCGCCGGGCACGCGGCGAGCAGCAGCGCTGCGCCGATTGAAAGGGACACCGATTTGTCGAGCCGAACTGCAATGCTGATCATCATCGGTCTCCATAAGTCGGCTTGGTCATGGCACTACGCCCACACATACCCCCGTGCCACTTCTTCATACGCCGCGACCTGCTCGCGCTGCCACGTCTCGTCGCGGCCAAGTTCCTCGGCCATGAGGCGGGCGACGTAGGGGGCGGCCTCGATGCTCGCCTGGGCGTTGACGAGCAGGGCGCGCGTGCGGCGGGCGAGCACGTCCTCGACCGTCCGCGCCAGCTCGTGACGCACCGCCCAGATCACCTGCCCGGCCAGGTAGGGCAGCGCGCGGTGGATGCGCTGGGCGTAGCGCTCCTCGGATGCGCACAGCGCCGCCACGGCCGGGGCGTCGCTGCCGTAGATCGCCAGCGCTTCGTCAACGTCGTCGCCGGCGGGGCCCGCCCCGTGGATGGCCAGCTCGCGCGTCGTGCAGGGGCGCGGCGGCAGGTCGGCCTGGCGTGCGGCGCGGTCGACGGTCTGCTGAGCCATCTTGCGATACGTCGTCCACTTGCCCCCGGCGATGGTCACCAGGCCCGCCGGCGAGACGTGCAGGCTGTGGTCGCGCGAGAGCTTGGCGGTGGCGCCCCCATCGTCGCCCCGCCTGGCGATCAGCGGCCGCAGGCCCGCGAAGATGCTCAGCACGTCCTCGCGCCGCGGGGTCTTGGCAAGATACCGCCCGGCGTGCTCGAGCAGAAAGTCAAGCTCGTCCTGCAACGGCCGGGGCTCCAGCGGCATGGCGTCGACCGCCACGTCCGTCGTGCCCACGACGACCACGCCCTGCCAGGGGATGGCGAAGAGCACCCGGCCGTCGTCGGTCCTGGGCACCATCACGGCCGCGTCGCCGGGCAGGAAGGAGCGATCCAGCACGATGTGGGCGCCCTGGCTGGGGCGGATGATGTCGCCCGGGTCGCTGGCGTCCATGCGGCGGATGGCGTCGGCGTAGACGCCGGTGGCGTTGATGACGACGCGAGCAGGCCCGCGGTGTTGCTCGCCCGTTTCCACGTCCTCGAACTCGACGCCGGCGATGCGATCACCGTCGCGCATGAGCCCGGTGACCTTCATGTAGTTGAGCAGGCACGCGCCCTGCTCGATGGCGGTCTGGGCGAGGTTGACGGCCAGTCGCGCGTCGTCGAACTGGCCGTCGTGGTAGAGCACGCCGCCGCGCAGGTGCTCGCGGCGCAGCGTGGGCAGTTGCTCGGCGGTGTCGCGCGGTGAGAGGCTGCGCGAACGGCCGAGGCTGAGCCGGCCGGCGAGCATGTCGTAGAATCGCATGCCCAGGCTGTAGTAGAGGCGACTGAACGTCGAGTAGCAGGGGATGATGAAGGCCTGGGCGTGGACGAGGTGCGAGGCGTTGCGCTGCATGAGCCCGCGTTCGCGCAGCGCGCCGAGCACGAGGCCGAGCTGGCCCTGCTTCAGATACCGCACGCCGCCGTGGACGAGCTTGGTCGAGCGTGAGCTGGTGCCCTTGGCGAAGTCCGATTGCTCGACGACCAGCGTGTCGTAGCCGCGCGCGGCCGCGTCGACCGCCACGCCCAGCCCCGTCGCCCCGCCGCCGATGACGATGATGTCCCACGGCTTATCGCGTGAGGTGAGCTGCTCAAGCATCGTGGGGCGGTTCATGGACAAAACGTTCACTCCCAACCCCCCTCCCCCCGGGCGGGGCCGGGGGAGGGTGTGTCCAATGGCCCTGCGTGACCGAAGAACACGTGTGTTGCAGCAGGCGACGCGCGGACATGACGCAGCCGTACAGTGGCAGGTGACACCCTCCCCCAGCCCCTCCGGAAGGGAGGGGGGTCGGAATCAGACACTCCTGGCAACGTCATTTCTGCATTCTGAATTCTGCATTCTGCATTCTGCATTGCTCACCCCTCCCACCCCCGCGCCCGCTCGACCGCCGCGATCCATCGCTGGCGCAGCGTCGCCGCCTCGTCCTCGCTCATCGCTGGCTCAAAGCACCGCTCGGGCTTCCAGAGCCTGTCCAGATCATCGGCCGACCATACCCCCGACGCCAGCCCCGCCAGGTACGCCGCGCCCGCAGCCGTCGTCTCCGTGTGGCGCGGCCGCACGACGGGCACGCGCAGCACGTCGGCCTGAAACTGCATGAGCAGATCGTTGCCCGCCGCCCCGCCGTCGACACGCAGCTCCTGCAAAGGCACGGCCGCGTCGGCCTGCATCGCCTCGATCACGTCCGCAACCTGAAACGCGATGCCCTCCAGCGCCGCCCGCGCCACGTGCCCGGCCGCCGTGCCGCGCGTCAGGCCCACCATCACGCCACGCGCGTAGCTGTCCCAGTGCGGCGCTCCAAGCCCGGCGAAAGCGGGCACGAGGTAGACGCCGCCGTTGTCCGCGACGCTCGCGGCGAGCCGCTCGATGTCCGCTGACTTGTCGATCAACCCCAGCCCGTCGCGCAGCCACTGCACGACCGCCCCGCCGATGAAGATCGAGCCTTCCAGGGCGTAGGTGAGCTTGCTGTCGATGCCCCACGCGACGGTCGTGAGCAGCCGCGCCTGCGACGCCACGGCCTCGTCGCCGGTGTTCATGAGCACGAAGCAGCCGGTGCCGTAAGTGCACTTGGCCATGCCCGGCTGCGTGCAGCGCTGGCCGAACAGCGCCGCCTGCTGATCGCCCGCGACGCCCGCGACCGCCACCGCCTTGCCCGCCAGACCCAGCGTATCGGCGTCGATCTCGGCGATGACCCCGCTTGAGCCGCGCACCTCGGGCAGCACGCTGGCGGGGATGTCCAGCAGCGCGAGCAGCTCGTCGTCCCACGTGCCGCGATGGATGTCGAAGAGCATGGTGCGCGCGGCGTTGGTGGCGTCGGTGGCGTGGACGCGGCCGGCGGTGAGCTTCCAGAGCAACCAGGTGTCGACCGTGCCGAAGGCGAGCTTGCCCGCCTCCGCGCGCTCGCGCACGCCGTCGACGTTGTCCAGCAGCCAGCGCAGCTTCGTGCCCGAGAAATACGCGTCGATGACCAGGCCGGTGCGCTGGGCGAAAAGCGCCTCGTGCCCGGCGTCGCGCAGCTCGTCGCACAGCCCGGCCGTGCGGCGATCCTGCCAGACGATCGCGCGATGCACCGGCTCGCCGGTGTCGCGATCCCACAACAGCGTCGTCTCACGCTGATTGGTCAGCCCGATGCCGGCGAGATCGTCGGCCGCGACGTTCGCCTGCGCCAGCGCATCGCGCGCCACGGTGAGCTGGCTCTGCCAGATGTCGGCCGGCTCATGCTCGACCCAGCCCGGGCGCGGGAAGTGCTGGTCGAACTCCTGCTGCGCGGTGGCGACGATGGCGCCGGCTTCGTCGAAAAGCAGTGCTCGGGAGCTGGTCGTGCCCTGGTCCAACGCGAGAATATTTCCCATGATGCGATTGTACCGGCGCCCCTTGCGCTGTGAACAGACCCCACGCGTTGACGCCCGTCCTGAACGAGACTCCGGTGGCGGGGGCGAGCGAAGGGCGGGATTTCCGGGTGCGGGTTCGACGCACCCGCATCGCAACGTTTGGTGTTGACGCTCAGCTTCGCGAAGCCGCAAGCGGCTACTGCACGAGCCCCTTGGTGAAGCGCATGAACGCCGTCTCCAGATTCACGCGCTCCTCCTCCAGCCGCGTCAGCGCGTAGCCGTTGGTCACGAGCTGGCTGGCGATGCGCGCCGGGTCGCCCTGCTCGGCGTCGAGCACGACGCGGATGTGATTGTTGGTCACCTCGGCCGTCGTGACGCCGGGGATGTTCGCCAGCAGCGTCGCCGCGGCGCTGCGGCGCTCGGCGACGTCCACGTGCAGGATGCGGTCGGTGCGGGCGTGCTCGAACATCTCGTCGATCGTGCCGCGAAAGCGAAGCTGGCCCTGCTCGATGACGCCCACGGTGTTGCACAGGTCGGCGAGCTCAAGAAGGATGTGCGAGCTGATGAGAATCGTCTTGCCCATGCGGTGCAGCTCCTTGAGCAGCTCGCGGATCTCGATGCGCGCCCGCGGGTCGAGCCCGGAGGCCGGCTCATCCAGCAGCAGCACCTGCGGATCGTGCAGCAGCACGCGCGCCAGGCTCAGCCGCTGCTGCATGCCGCGCGACAGCGAGTTGACCTCGGCGTCGGCCTTGTAGGCCAGGTCGGTCAGGTCCAGCACGTCGCTGACCACCTGCTTGCGCTTGGGCCCGTGGATGTCGTACGCGGCCGCGAAGAACTCGAGGTATTCCGCGACGACCATGTCCTCGTACGAGCCGAAGTAGTCCGGCACGTAGCCGATGAGCCGGCGCACCTGCCGAGCGTTGACCGGCCCGACGCTGAGCCCGCCGATGCGCGCCTCGCCCCAGGTGGGTTTGAGAAGCGTGGCCAGGATCTTGATGGTGGTGGTCTTGCCCGCGCCGTTGGGCCCGATGAATCCGAAGCAATCGCCCTGCTCGATTTCGAGGTTGAGATTGGAAAGCGCCATGAGCTCGCCGTAGCGCTTGGTGAGGTTGATTGTCTGGATCATGGGCATGGGCGGATCCATGGGCCGCTCGCGGCTTCGCGAAGCCGCGAGCGACTGCATACGCTACTCGAAGTCGTACACCCACCGCACGACCGTCCACCCGCTCGCCTCCGGCGACCGGCCGTCGACCGTCAGCTCCGCCGGCAGCGGGGCGTCGGGCAGGTAGCCGAGGATGATCAGCCGCCGACCCGTCGTCAGATGGGTGATGTCCAGTGACCGGCCGACGGCGCGATCATAGGCGGTGGCGCCGCGCCCGAACCGACCGGTCTGGCGGAAGTTCGGCGGGGGCAACGCGCTGTAGAAACTGAGCATCTCCACCGCCTGGAGGATCTCGTTGTCGGCCATGGCGATCTGCAAAGGGTCCAGGTCGGTGAAGCGATGCCCCGTGCGCTGGCCGATGAGCGTGCCGAGAAAGCCCTCCGTGTTCCACAGCCGCTCGTCGGTGTACTCGCGCGGCCGACGCACCAGCCGCGTCGCCTCGCTGGGCGGGCCGAGCTCGAGGATCTCGCCCGGCTCCCATCGGCCGTGCCGCCACAACCACGGGCTCTGGCCCTGGCCCGGGGCGTAGAGGATCAGCACGTCGCGCAGCGCCGACGGCAGGCCGTGCGACAGCCGACCGGCCGGCCAGGCGCTGGCGATGCGCAGGTCGCGCCCGCGCGGCGTCGCCGCCAGTGGGCCGAGGTCCTCGAGCCCGCCGAGGCGGTTCAGGTGAAACTGCTTGGCCGTGGCGCGCACGGGCACGTCCAGCCGATGCGGCGCCGCGGCGTTGAAGACGTAGGGCTGGGGATCGAGAAACCCCGCCGACTCGCCCGCGACGGCGAAGCCCGGGCTCGCCAGCAGGTCGTGCCGCGCAAGCGGGTCGTCGCCCGCGAGCTCGACGCTGGCCCGGCCGAAATCCGGCACGTACAGCGACAGCCAGCTCTGCGTCCGCGCGAGCCCGGTGTTGGCGTCGACGTCGAGCACCGAAAAGTGCACGATGGCCGGCTGATTCGAGCGCACCAGCATCGCCCCGCCCCACGTCAGGCCGGTGAACACCACCACCACCGCGACGAAGGCGAGCCAACTGTGCTGCACCAGCTTGCGACGCTTGAGCCCGACGTGAGCGATGGGCCCGGCCACCAGCCAGTACAGCCCGAACAGCAGCACCGCCCCGGCGAGGACCGGCCCGGCGGTGTGGCGCATGGCGATCAGCGAGGGCACGAAACGCCCCAGCTCCACGCGCTCGCGCATGTCCGGCCGGTTCATCTCCTGGGCCTGGATCTGCTCCCGGGCGACCTCCGGCTCGAAGACGGGAGCCGGCCAATGGAAGATGTCGTTCCACAAGCGGTGACGGCCGTTGGGCAAGCCCATCGCCCGCAGCTCGCTCGACGCCAGGTCCAGCCCCACGAGCGTAACGCGCCCGAAGCCCACCCGTCGGGCCACGACGAGCGGGCGGTTCTCCCGGTCGCGCAGCAGCACGTCGATGCCCGCCAGCCCGCGCGCCCCCTCAACATCGAAGCTGACGTACTCGACGGGCGTCGGGTTGTCGGTCTGCGGCACGCCCGCCCAGGCCGGCGGCACCGCCTCGACGCGGTTGAGCCTCGCCTCCGGCACCGGGAACAGGTCGCGCAGCTCCGAGCCGGTCCACCACTGGCCCACGGCCGGGACGACGATCACCATGTGCCCGCCGCGGCGGACCCATTGGCGCAGGGCGTCGCGCTGGTCCAGCGTCAGGTCCACGTGATCGGGTCGGCCGCCGTCGCGGGTCCAGATCAGCGTCTGGTACGACGCCAGGCCGTACCAGCGATCGGGCAGCTCCGGCAGCGACAGGCCGCGGACCAGCGCGATGGCCTCGTGCTGGGTGAAGCGGTGGGTGTAGGGCTCCAGGCCCAGCGGCGCACTGCCGAAGACGCCCACCAGCGCCTGGCGCGCGTCGAGCCAGGAGCGGGCGGTGACGGACTGGCTGGCGAGCAGGCGGGAGGTGTCGGCGTCCAGGACCTGGATGCTCCACGCGGAGCGCGCCCCGCCGGCCGGGCGTGTCGCCGGGGGCACGGCGTAGAGCCAGAGCGGCTCGCGCCGGTGGGCGTCGAGCGTCAGCGGGCCGCGCTGGGCGTGGACGGTGTCGCCATCGGGGTCGCTGTGGACCCAGCGGACGATGATGTCACGGGCGGTGGGGCTGTGGCTGATGAGCGTGATGCGCAGCGGCGTCGGGTCGCCGGCGCGGACGGCGCCGGCGTGGCCCAGGGCCAGGGGGTCGATCTCCAGGCTGACGCCGCCGATCGTCGGCGCGGGCTGGGCGTGCACGCGGCTGCCGTGCCAGGCCGGCGGTGCGAAAGCCGCGACCAGCAAGGCCAGGCAAAGGACACGGACTGGCGGGCAGAGCCCCGGCATGGGCATGAGTTTAGCACGCGCGGGGGGCCGGGCACCACAAAAATGTGCCCCGGGTCAAGGCCGGGCCCCGACCGGCCGATGCCAGCGGTGATGAGCGAGCCGAGCCTGCTGCTGGCGCTGGTGCTGGTATTCGCCGGCCTGGGCTACGGGCTGGTCACCGCCGTCCTGGCGACCATGGCCACCCACGCCGAGCATGAGACCGCCTATCACGACCTGCGGGTCGCCGCGCGCCGGCGCGAGCTCGAACGCCTGCGCCAGCAGCGCGATCGCAACCAGTAAGGACATGTGTGAGAAGGCGGCCACACAGCATCCCGAAGGGTGCTGTGTGCCGCGGCCATCCACCGTTGATCGCACACAGCAGCCTTCAGCGTGCTGCGGGCACCCACCCGAGGTAGCGGGCCATTCCCCGGGACCGCCGGCCGCGGCTTTATACTGTCGCCGATGCCGCGACTGACCATCATCAACGGGCGGGTCATCGACCCGGCGAACCAGCTCGACGAGCCGGCGGACGTGGTCCTGGACGATGGCCGCGTCCTCGAGGTGACGCAGCTCGGCAAGGCGGCGCGCGAGCCCGGGCCCGGGCACACGGTCGTCGACGCCGCCGGCTGCATCGTCGCCCCGGGGCTGATCGACCCGCACGTGCACTTCCGCGAGCCGGGCCAGGAGGACAAGGAGACGATCGCCAGCGGTGCGGCCGCGGCGGTGGCCGGCGGGTTCACCAGCGTCTGCTGCATGCCCAACACGGTTCCGGCGCTGGACGACGAAGGGCGCATCGACTTCGTCTATCGCCAGGCCCAGCGGGCCGGGCTGGCCAACGTCTTTCCGGTCGGCGCGGTGACCAAGGGCCGCGCCGGCGAGGAGCTGGCGGAGATCGCGCTGATGGCCCGCAACGGCGCGGTGGGCTTTTCGGACGACGGCACGGCCGTGGCCCGCGCCGACGTCTGCGCCAAGGCGCTGAGCTACATCGCCATGACGGGCAAGGTCTTCATGCAGCACTGCGAGGACCCGAAGCTTGGCGGGGGGGCGATGAACGCCGGGCCCATCGCCACGCGGCTGGGATTGAGCGGCTGGCCACGCGTCGCCGAGGAGCTGATCATCCAGCGTGACATCCTGCTCAACCGCCATCAGAACTTCACCTGTCGCTACCACGTACAGCACCTCTCCTCCGGCGGGAGCGTGGAGCTGGTGCGCCAGGCCAGAGCCGACCTGTTCGGCCGGGCGGCGATCACCGCGGAGGCTTCGCCGCACCATCTGCTGCTGACGGACGAAGCGTGCGTGGGTTACGACACGAACCACAAGATGAACCCGCCGCTGCGCGAGCGCCGCGACATCGAGGCCCTGCTCGAGGGCATCGCCGACGGCACGATCACCGTGCTGGCGACCGATCACGCCCCGCACACCGCCGAGGAGAAGGAGCTGGAGTTCGCGGCCGCACCGTACGGGATCATCGGCCTGGAGTGCGCCCTGCCGCTGTACGCCAGGGCGCTGATCGAAACCGGGACGATCGATTGGCCGACGATGCTCGCGATGTTGACGGTCAACCCCGCGAAGCTGTGCGGGCTCGAGGGCAAGGGCACGCTCGGCGTCGGCGGCGAGGCGGATGTGACGATCATCGATCCGGCCGAGGCGTGGACCATCGACGTGCACCAGTTCAAGAGCAAGGCGCGCAACTGCCCGTTCCACGGCTGGCGCGTGCAGGGCCGTGCGGCGGTGACGATCGTCGGCGGCGAAATCAAGCACGTGACGGACGCGGGGCGTGTCAAGGGCACCGACGGATCGGTCGCGGCGCGTTAGCCGTCGCCCCAGGGGCGACGCGGGGCTTGGGAGCGTCCAAGGCCTGCCGCGCCGTCCCAGGCCCGTGGCATCCAGGAACGGCGCACTTTTTTCTGGAACTGCTCCATTCAAGCCGGTATGGTGGAGTCGTACGCCGCCCTGCACCGGACTGGGCGGCCTCGCCGACAGCGCATGTGACAAAGGGGGCAAAATGGACAAGCGATCGCGATGCCTGGCGGGCGTGCTCGCCACGCTGCTGCTCGCCGCACCGGCGGCGGGCGATGATGTTTTTCATCGCTGGATCAACCCGCAGGGCGGGAACCTTCGTGACGCGGACAATTGGGACCAGGACGACTGGCCCAACTGGGGTGACACGGCGGTGTTCGACCTCGACGCGACGTACACCGCTTCGGTGGTGGACAACCCGAGCATTTTCGGCGTCCGGGGCCTGCGCGTCCTCAGTGGTGACGTGACCCTGGACATGTTGGATCGGCGTTTCATCGTCTCGGATGCGGACACCGACCGGGCCATTGTCAGCGGCGATCCCGCCAGCACGCCGACGCTTCGGGTGGTTGGCCAGTTGCGCGTCGACGGCGGTGGCGATGCGGAGTTGCGCGTCGCCGACGAGGAGGGGTCTGCGGGCAACCTCGTGCTTGACGGCGAGCATGGGTTTCTCAACCGCTTCGCCCCCGTCCACGTCGGGTACGCCGGGACGGGAACCATGCTGCTTGACCATTCGGCCGTCAGCAGTGGCTCCTACCCGTTGATCCTGGGCACGATGGCGACGGGCCACGGTACCCTCACCGTGCGCCGAAGCGAGTGGGACGGGTGGCCGGGCGGTATCGCCGATGGCGCGCGAGGCGAGGTGGTCGTCGGGGGCCAGGGGACTGGCATCCTGATCGTCGAGGATGGCGGATACGCCGAGGTCACGGTCGTCGGCCGCGACGCCGGCAGCGTGGGCAGTGTGACCGTTGGCAGTGGCGACCCCGAGTCAACCGAGGCGACCGTGTGGATCGATCGCGGTGCCGTCGGTCTGAAGGGCCAGGGCACCATTCTCGTCCAGGACGGCGGTTACCTGCGAACCGGTAGTTCCTTTACCGACAGGTTCGACGTCGGTGGCGCCGCAGGCTCCGAGGGCAGCGTGGTCGTGCGCGGCTCGCACGCCGAGTGGTCTTCGGGACCCCAGGTCAACGTCGGCTTCTATCTGCGTGACGAGATCCTGCATACTGGTGGGCAGGGGTCGATCATCGTCGAACAAGGCGGCTACGCACGCGGCTTCGACTGGCACATCGGCCGAGCCGGCGGCTCGCAGGGGACGGTGCTCATACGCGACGCCGGATCGAGCATGACAGGACGCTATCTGTTTCTGGGTGGCGCCGCGTCGCCCCCGCCGCTCGATCCTTCCGAGAATCCTGACGGCGGCGGGGGAACGGTGCGCGTGGAAAACGGCGGCCATCTGCGGACCACGCGTCACGCCTACCTGGGCTTCGACGGTGGCACCACCAACCAGGTGATCATCCAAGGCGCTGGTTCGCATTGGGACGCCAGGGCTGACCCTGATACCGGCTTCCACGCCCGTCTGCTCATTGGCTGGGCAGGTGTCGGCGAGTTGACCATCAAAAACGCCGGCTTCGTCGAAAGCGATGGTACCTCCATCGCCCTCGTGCCGACCGGCCAGGGCACCGCCACCGTGCGCGACCCCGGCTCCGCGTGGGTCAACCGCGACGACATGCGCATCGGCGGGGTCAGCAGCCCCGCCGGCATCGGGCAGGTCCACGTCGAGCAAGCCGCCCGCCTGCACGCCGGTTACCACCTGCACCTCTGGCACGACCAGGCCACGCTCAGCATCAACACCGGCGGCGCCGCGTCCGTCGGCTCGCTCGACGACCCCGCCGACCTCGACCTGCTCCCCGACGACACGCTGCACGTCAACGAAGCCGGCCACGTTTCGGGCGAGGGCGCCATCACCGTCGCCACCTTCGCCAACGCCGGGGCCGTCACCGCCGGCCTCGCACGCGACGAAGACGCCGCGCCCGCCCCCGGCACGCTCAGCCTCGCCGGCAGCTACCAGCAGCACGCCGCCGGCGAACTCAACGTCGCCATCGACCAGCAAGGCCACAGCCTGCTCGACGTCACCGGCAGCGCGACGCTCGCCGGGACGCTCGCCGTGGACATCGTCGGCGACCCGGCCGGGATCGTCGGCCAAAGCTCCCAGGTGCTCGCCGCGTCCAGCGTGGACGGGCAGTTCGACGGCGTGCTCGCCATCGAGCGTGACGACCTCTACGTCGAGACGCTTTACACCTCGCAAGGCGTCGCCGTCACGCCCGGCCTCGTCGGCGACATGAACCGCGACGGCGTCGTGGACACCGGCGACGTAGCGCCCTTCGTGCTGGCGCTGACCGACCCGGCCGCGTACGTGAGCCAGCACGGCGTCGACCCGGCACTTGCCGGTGATGTCAACGGCGACGGCGTGTTCGACACCGGCGACGTCGCCCCGTTCGTGGCGATGCTGGTCCAGTCCGACGCGGCCGTGCCCGAACCGGCCAGCCTCACCGCCCTTGTGCTGGCCGCCGCGCTGCTGTGGCGACGGCGTCTGGCACGGACAAGCTCCGCGGACTCCGCTTGTCAGTGGTCCCCGCCGGCTTCACACAGCATCGGCCAAACCTTCAAGGGATGAAGTGTCCTGCATTTGAATCTGGGACGTCGTTTCAACTTTCGTTCGAATCGCTTTACGACGCCTTCACGCCCGTCCTGAGCGAGTCCGCGAGCGAAGGGCGGGATTGCTGGCCAACCGCCGCCGGATCGCCGAGCAGGATTCGGATCAGGAATGCAATGCCCCGCCTTGCCGGACGCCCCTCCCATCCCCACACTACGCCCATGCCCAGCCCGCCCCCCGAGCTGACCCTCGCCGCGCTCCAGCGGCACATCCGCGAGCGCTACCACGCCACCGACGCCGCGCGCGGCACGCCGGCGACGTTCATGTGGTTCGTCGAGGAGGTCGGCGAGCTCGCCACCGCCCTGCACAAGGCGGCCGGCGAAGGCGGCACAACCTCCGGCGGCGAGGATCTGGAGCAGGAGTTCGCCGACGTGCTCGCCTGGCTGTGCACGCTGGCGAACATCAACGACATCGACCTGACCGCGGCCGTGCGGAACAAGTACCTGACCGGCCGCGGCCCCGAGGGCCACAAGTAGACCGGCCCCCGCCCAGCGGGAGAGGCTGAGTCCCTGCCCCCCTCACTCCGGGAGGGGCTGAGTCTTTGCCCCCCTCCCCCCGGGAGGGGCTGGGGGAGGGTGTCTGCCAACACCTCGCGTGACCGTTTCAGGTGTGCGGCGTTGCAGTCGATGCAATCCACGGTGGCGGGTGCCGCGGCCTGTCCCCAAGGGCAAGCCGTGCGTTGGTCGAGCATCGCACGGCTTGCCGCTTCGCGGTCAAGCCGTGGCACCCAACGCCGTGAGCTTTCGCCCGTAACGTGGGGGCGAGGCCGCAAGCCAAGGCCAGGGCACCTCAGGCACACGTGCCTCATCTGCCGTGCGGCGCGCATGGCATTCGAGCGCCCCCTCCCCCAGGTCCTCCCGCGGCGAGGGGGGCCGGAGGCTGCGCTCGTCGCGTTGGGAAACGCCCCTACAATGCCCCGACTCATGGACGAGCCCACTCC
>SLDI01000245.1:0-6235 GCA_007125385.1 Phycisphaeraceae bacterium
GGTTTGGGCTATTCCGATTTCGCTCGCCGCTACTGACGGAATCGAGGTTTCTTTCTTTTCCTTCAGGTACTTAGATGTTTCAGTTCCCTGAGTTCGCCTCCATACCCTATACATTCAGGCATGGATGACCGGCAGAACCGGCCGGGTTTCCCCATTCAGAAATCCCAGGATCGAAGCTTGTTTGCCAGCTCCCCTGGGCTTTTCGCAGGCTACCACGTCTTTCATCGCCTCTTGACGCCGAGACATCCACCATGTGCTCTTAGTAGCTTAATCATCCCGACCTGCGACCGACCCGACATCATCATCGACCTGCGCCGACAACAACGCCGCCTCAGCCTCAAGCCGAGCCGATCCGCCGTGCACGATTGACACACGGCGACCCTCCAGGCAGGAGGGCAAGCTCTCAGACACCTGAGCCTCGGTGCAACGCTCTCGCGTTTGCAACAATTCGTAAGACCTATCCACTTGTCAAAGAGCACGCCCGGCGAACCGGGCCCCGCATCACCGCGGGCCAGGCCGTCGCCGACGCTGACGCGCCGGGGGCTGCCTGACTCAGGGTGAGCCGAGTACTTTAGTCTCTTGGCACTACCTGTCAAGCCGCCCGAGGCGGCCCCGGCAGTTTTTTTATGGTTGCCGCCGGCCGGAGGTTCACCTCGCGCCGCAGACCGGCGGACGGTGCGAGGCAGAAGAAGTTTATCGAGCCCCAGGGACCTGTCAACCGCCGTCGAGGGGCCAAAAAAGAGCGGGGGGTTCCCTGTTTATACGTCCCCGGCCGGCCGGGGTTCGCCGATCCGACCCGTCCCGGGGGGGGCAGGCCCGGCTCGCCCGGGCTATGATGAGCCACAACGGCCCGGGTCGCGCCCGAACCGGCCCCGCCCCGGGCCCGACCAGCCGGTGGGGTGGCCGAGCGGCTTAAGGCACCGGTTTTGAAAACCGGCGAGGGGCTTTGCCTCTCCGTGGGTTCGAATCCCACCCCCACCGCTTCTCTTTCTCGCCTGACGAGCGCCAAACCCCGTTTGTTGCGGGGTTTTCGTCTGCGTCGCCGGCGTCAGCCGCGTCGTCTACAGCTTCGGCTTCAACCCGTAGCGACCCGTCCCGGCCCGGTGTTTCCCGGCCAGTGCCAGTCAGTAGAGCAGTCAGCTCAGAACCGCCGTCGCTGCTCACCGAGCTGTCGTCGGTGCCGGTCTTGACCGCGACCTGGGCCAGCGGCTCCACGGCCGGCAGCGCCGCGATCGCCGCCTGCCGCTGGGATTCGTCGGTCCGCCTGTAGCGGGCGGTCGTCGTGATGCTGGCGTGCCGGGCCAGCTCGCGGACCGTCTCCACCGACGCCCCGCTCTGGCCCAGCTCGGTGCAGAAGGTGGTCCGCAGAGCGTGGACGTCGAGCACGCCATGGGCGTTCTCGGGCTCGATCCCGGCCGCCTGTCACAGAACCCGTCATGATGTGAGTTAGTGAACCCGAACCGTTACGAGCGGGTTGGGGCCTCGCCGCGGCGGTCGCGGCGGGGACTCGACACCGATTCGTGTCGGCCGGACGCTGTGCCCCGGACCCACGTTCCCGGGCATGGAGGCCGGTCGATGGCGAAGCTGAGCAAGGAGCAGATCGTGACTGTTCGGGTTCTTGAGGCACAACGCGAGTCGGCGACGGCCACGGCCCACCGGCTGGGGGTTAAGGAGGGGGCGGTGCGCTACCACCGTCTGCGCGCGGCCTGGTCAGCCCGGGAGGTGGCGCAGCAACTCGGCCGCGCTGGCCTGGGCGAGTGGGTGGTCAGCCGGCCGACGGATCGGCGTTGCCTGGTGATCGGCCGTGCACCGGAGCGGGTGTGAGACGCCGGCGGCACGTCGCCAGCCGGCGCCCCATCCAAGGTGCCGCTGCGCTGCGGCGGTTGCTGCCCTTCGATCAGCTTTCGCCTGCTGACCCGGGCACGAGGTGCTCGGTGAGAAAGGCCACGATGCTTCGGGCCATTTCCAGGCGATTCGCCAGGCGCTGAATGCCGTGGCCCTCGCGCTCGAAGAGCAGGTAGTCGGCGACGCCCCCGTTGCGACGAACCGTCGCGACGATCTGTTCGGACTCCTCCGGCGGCACGCGCACATCATGATCGCCCTGGATCACGAGCAACGGGGTGCGGATGCGATCGGCCTTGTGGATCGGCGAGATCGACCTGAGAAAGGCCGGGTCCTCGCCATACTCGGCCGCGCGATGCTTGCGCCGCCAGGGCCCGGTGTGCTTGAGGAAGGTCTCGAAGTTGGCGATGCCATACAGGTCGATCGCGGCCGCCCAGTGCTCCGGGGCCTCGGTGATGCCGGCGAGCACCATGAACCCGCCGTAGGAGGCGCCCATCACGCCGATGCGCTGCGGATCGACCTGGCCCGTGCCCTTGAGCCAGTCGACGGCGGCGGCCAGATCCTTCACGGAATCCATCCGCTTCTCGACATTGTCCGCGTGCATGTACCGCTTGCCGTAGCCGGTCGAGCCGCGCACGTTGGGCACGAGCAGCGCGACGCGTCCCGATGCCAGGAGATACGCCGGGGCGGCGTAGTGCCGCCACAGCGGCGGCCGGGACTGCCATTCCGGCCCGCCATGCACGAGCACGAGCACGAGGCAGGGCAATGGGCCCTCGGTGACCGGCTGCGTGGGGCGATAGAAAAATGCCGGGATCTCTTGCCCGTCGAAGGTGGGATAGCGCACCAGCTCGGGCTCGGGCATGACGGCCGGGTCGATCCCGCGCCGGTCCGTACGGGTCACCTGCCGGGCCTGGCCACTGTCGACGTCGAGCGTCCAGATATCCGTGGGCTGCTGGACGGTTTCCAGCACGAATGCCAGCGCCTTGCCGTCAGGCCGCCACCGCGGCATGAGGATAATGCCCGGCGGGAGCTGCGGTGGAGGCAGCACCCGGCCCAGGCGGCCATCCGCCGTCAACTCGAAGAGCTCCAGGCGCGAATAGCCGTCCTCGTTGATCGTCACGGCGATGCGATCGCCGGCCGGTGTCACGGCATAGGTCTCGATGTCCCACTGCCGCTGCATGAGGTACTCGCGCGCGCCCCTCGCCGGGTCGATGCGCTGCAAGCCAACGTACTCGCTTCGCTCGTCACTGAACGCGAGCACAACCCCGCTCGGGTGCCAACAGGGCTCGATCCAGCGAGCGACGTCCTCGTGTGGCGTGAGCCGTTGCGGCTCGCCGCCGCCTTGCAGATCGACCAGGTAAAGGTCGTTGTCGCCCGCCTGCTGAAGGTTCGGCCGGCTGATGAGCAGTCGCTGGCTGTCGGTGTCGAAGCCGTGCGCGGCGTTCATGCCGTCGTGCTGGTAGACCAGCCGGTGCTCGCCAGGCTCGACGTCCAGGGTGTAAATGTCGAAGTAACGCGCGTCGCGACGGTTCGAGGCGTATGAGAGCAGGCGACCATCCATCGACCAGTCGCCGACGTTGTGGATGACGCGCGGTGCCGCGGCGAGTGCACGGCATTGCCCGTTGCCGGCATCGACCAGATGCAGTTGGAACTGCTCGTCGCCGCCGTCGTCCGTGACGTAGAGCACCTGCTCGTGATTCGGCCGCCAGCGTGCCTCGTACACCACGGCCTCGGTTTCGACCAGCCGTCGTGCCGGGCCCGCGTCCTCGCCCGCCTCGCCAACGACGAAAGGCTGGGGCGCGCCGGTGCGGTTGCTGCGAAAAACGATCTGTCGCCCGTCCGGGGAATACGACGGCCCCAGTGCCATGGCGACCTTCACGAAATCCTCTACGCCAAAGCCCCTGCCTTGCATGCCCATCTCCAACTCGCCCGATGTCCAGCGGCTTGAGTGCGTCCGCCGGGGCCAGGCCCGCGTCGGCCGCGTTACCGCGATGCCGACGGGTCGTCGGCACGGCCCGACTGCTGCTCCAGGCGGGCCAGCCGCTGCTCGATCTGCGTGAGCTTGTGCAGAATCAGCACGTGCGTCTTCTTGGCGTCGATGCCCACGGGGCTGTCGGCGGAGCCGATGAGCTGCTCGATGCGATCGTACGTGTCCTGGTCGATGTTCGTGTCCATGATTCACCTCGCCCATGATTGGGGTACCGTCTTGCCACGGACCAGCCGGCCTTGGGCAACCCGGCGGTGCCATCTCCAACGCGTCGCCGCCAGGGCGGGTCATGGTGAGCTCGCCATGTGGGGCCGAGGGGCGAGATCCAGCCACTCGCGTCGTCACCGGGTCGGCGTCGCGCCCGCGACACGAAGCCAACGCGGGCGGCTGCATCCACGATACCCGCACCGCCCTCGCGGGGAAAGGCGAACAGGATGCGAATGGCGTAAGCCCCGTCTCAGGGGCAGGCCTCGGCCGAGGCGGAAACGTTCAACTCCACCACCCGGGCTTCCACGGCACCCGTGGCCAGCATCGCCGCGACGAGGTTGAACCAGCGCGGACAGCGATCCAACACGACGCTGTCCGAGGAGATCACCACGTCATCGCTGTCGCCCAGCAGCCGGTCGGGATCCACCACGGTCAGCGCCTGCCACGGCCAGGCCTGGGCCTGGGCCACCTCGTGGACGAGACCGGCGAGGCGTCGGCTGTTGGACACCGGGCTGTCCAGCAGCCAGCGTGCCGGGCCCGGCCGCCACACCGCCAGCGCCTCGCCGATGAGCTCCAGCGCCGGCCGGGTCTGAGTCACCTTGCGGTAGCTGCCGTGCATGCTCGCCATGTCGCGCACCGCCGTGTCGCGGCCGCGCAGCAGCACGCCGCCGGCCAACGCCGCCTCGACCGTGGTGATGAGGTTGAACCCGTCGATGAGCAGCGGCTGGCCGGCCAGTGCCGCGGGGGCCACGTGATGCGCCGTTCGCCGCTGCCGGGCCTGGTCGCTGCACGCGCTGCGCTGGACGGCGACGCGCTGACGCCGGTTGAGCCTGTGCCGATCGCCGACGAGCTTGATCGACGAAGGCATGGCGTAGCCGCGACTGAGCAGCCACGACAGTTCCGCCACCGCCCGCTGCAACCGCGGCCAGGCGTCGGCGGCGAAGAGGTCACGGTCCTCGGGATGCGGTCCACGATGCGCCTGCCGCGCTGACATCGTCGCATGTTCCCCGTCGCTGGTTTCGGTGACGTTGTACGACCACCGCTCCTGCCGGGCGCGGGTCGCCAAAACCGACAACGCACTCGGCGGATGGACAACGATGCACGTTACGTTACCCCCGCGCGGGTGTCGCGAGCACCTCGGCGATGGCCTGGGTGTTCACGGGCGTGATGAGGCCTCTTTCGGTGACCAGGGCTGTGATCAGCTCAGCGGGCGTAACGTCGAAGGCCGGGCTGTATGTGGCCACACCCGCCGGGGCGGTGCGGGGGCCGAAGCCTTCAGTGATCTCCTCGCCGGCTCGCTCCTCGATGGGGATGGACTCGCCGGTGGCCAGCGCCAGGTCGAACGTGCTGCTCGGGGCGGCCACGTAGAAGGGGATGGCGTGGTGTTTGGCCAGCACCGCCAGGCTGTAGGTGCCGATCTTGTTGGCCACGTCGCCGTTGGCCGCGATGCGGTCGGCGCCGGTAAGGATCATGCCGATGCGTCCCTGCTTCATGGCATGGGCCGCCATGTTGTCGCAGATGAGGGTGACGTCGATGCCCGCCTTGCCCAGTTCGTAGGCGGTCAAGCGGGCGCCTTGCAACAGCGGCCGGGTCTCGTCGGTGTAGACGGTGAAACGCAGGCCGCGCTCGTGGGCCGCGTACATCGGCGCGGTGGCGGTGCCGATGCCGCCCGTGGCCAGGGCGCCGGCGTTGCAGTGCGTCAGCACCGCGCGCTGCGGTTCGGCCGCATGGCGTTCGATCAACGCCACCGCGTGCTCGCCGATCCGCCGGCACATCGCGCGATCTTCCTCGTGGATCGCCCTGGCCTCGGCGAGCAGCGCCTCGGGCGTGCACGGCTCGACACGCTGCATCCGCTCCAGGGCCCAGAACAGATTGACCGCGGTCGGCCGACTGCTCGCGAGGTATTCTGCCGCCCGCTTCAAGGTCTCGGCCGCGTCATCTTTGCCCTGGACGGCCAGGACCGTGCCGTAGGCCGCGGCGATGCCGATCGCTGGTGCACCGCGCACGCTCAACTGCTTGATGGCCTGCCAGAGCTCGCCCGTCGTCCGGCAATCGAGATGGTGTTCGGCACCGGGCAGCCTGGTCTGGTCAAGCAGCCGAAGATGGCCCGTGCCTGCCTCGCCGATCCACTGGATGTGTGATAGCAGGTCCTGCAACAAGTCAGCCTCCGAGGGGCCTCCCCCCCGAGGGGGCGCCCCA
>SLDI01000752.1:0-6206 GCA_007125385.1 Phycisphaeraceae bacterium
ATGCCATGGCAAGCCTCCTTTCTGGGACTGGGGCGTTTCCGCTGATACGACCGATACGCCCCCAAGCGTACCAGCGGGAGGCTTGCTTCATAGATTCACTGGCGGCTTGTCCGCCAGTGCCTCGGCGGTGCTTGCGGCGCGGGTGGTTCGATCCCGCAGCACGAACGCGCTTCTCACGGTGGAGGGGGCTTCGATGCGCCTGGGCACTGGCGGGCAAGCCGCCGGTGGCACCCGGCGAGGGTGCGCACGAACCACGCGACGTCGCGACAGGCACGTGGACGCATGGCAGTCGAAGATCCCCTCCCCCTGCCCCCTCCCGGAGGGAGGGGCTGTCAGCAGACGGCGGCGGGCCACACCCATGCGTTATACTCACCTCGAAAGCCTCCCCCATCAACCGCCCGACCCCCGGAGAGCATCACACCATGAAACTCCACGTCCACGACACCAAGCAGGCCCTGGGCCAGGCCGCCGCCGACCAGGGCGCCGCCGCCATCCGCGACGCGCTGAAGACCAAGGGCCACGCCAGCATCATCATCGCCACCGGGGCAAGCCAGTTCGACACCCTCGAGCATCTGGCCAACGCCCCGGACATCCGCTGGGACCGCGTGACCGTCTTCCACCTGGACGAGTACGCCGGCATCGCCATCACCCACCCGGCGAGCTTCCGCCTCTACCTCTGGCAGCGCTTCCACAGCCGCCTGCCCCTGCCCGTGGCCGCGTTCCACTACCTCGACCTCGAGCACAACGACCCGCGCGACGAGGCCAAACGCGTCAGCGACATCATCCGCAACCACGACATCGACGTCGCCATGGTCGGCATCGGCGAGAACGGCCACCTCGCCTTCAACGACCCGCCCGCCGACTTCGACACCGAGGACCCCTACATCATCGTCCAGCTCGACGAGCGCTGCCGCAAGCAGCAGGTCGGCGAGGGCTGGTTCAAGTCGATGGCCGACGTGCCCACCGAGGCGATCTCCATGAGCGTGCGCCAGATCCTCAAGAGCAGGCTCATCGTCGTGTCCGTGCCCGACGAGCGCAAGGCCGAGGCCGTGCGCAACAGCCTCGAAGGCCCCGTCACCAACGAGGTGCCGGCGTCGATCCTTCAGCAGCACGACAACACCGCCCTGCACGTGGACAAGCCCGCCGCGTCGCTGCTCAAGTCCGCCGCGGCGGAGCAGGCGTAACAGGCCCGGGGCAACCGCGAAGAAGCGAAGACTGCGAAGATCGCGAAGCAACACGATCCAACGGCAACCCGCTTCACCTTCGCACCTTCGCGCTCCTTCGCTCCTTCGCGCTCCTTCGCTCCTTCGCGGTTCTGCGATGAATCAAGCCGCGGCTCGCGAAGCCGCAAGCGGCAAATCCGAAATCCGAAATCCGAAATCGCCATGCCCACCCCCACCCCCGGCTACGTCGACGTGCAGGTCAACGGCTACGTGGGCGTCGACTTCAACCAGGACGCCCTGCCAGGCGACGACTTCCACCGCGCCTGCGAAGCGCTCGCCAAGGCCGGCGTCGCCGCGTTTCTGCCCACGATCATCACCGACCACGTCGAGACCATGTGCGCCCGCCTGCGTCGCCTCGTCGAGCTGCGCGAGGCCGACGACCTCGCCCGCCAGCTCGTCGCCGGCATCCACATCGAGGGCCCGTTCATCAGCGCCGAAGACGGCTATCGCGGCGCCCACCCGCTCGACGCCGTCACCCCCGCCGACGCCGACACCATGAAGCGACTGCTCGACGCCGCGGCCGGCCTGACGCGCATCGTCACCCTCGCCCCCGAGTGCGACCCCGCCATGGCCACCACGCGCCTGCTCGCGGACCAGGGCATCACCGTCTCCGCTGGCCACGCCAACCCCAGCCTCGACCAGCTCGACGCCGCCATCGACGCCGGCCTCTCGATGTGGACCCACCTGGGCAACGGCGTGCCGCGCAACGTCGACCGCCACGACAACATCGTCCAGCGCGTGCTGGCCCGCAGCGACCACCTGCGCCTGGGCTTCATCGCCGACGGCGTGCACGTGCCGCTGTTCGCCCTGGGCAACTACCTGCGCCTGGCGGGCCTCGACCGCTGCTTCGTCGTCACCGACTGCATGGCGGCCGCGGGCCTGGGCGCCGGCACGCATCGCCTGGGGCGATGGGAAGTCGAGGTGGGCGAAGACCTGGTCGCCTGGGCGCCGGGCAAGGCGCACCTCGTCGGCTCGGCGATGACCATGCCCCAGGCGGCGGCGAATCTGCGCCAGGGCCTGGGCCTGACGCCCAAGCAGGTGCTCACGCTCACGCGCGACAACCCCGCCGAGGCGATCGGCGTGGCGGTGGCGGGGTGAGGGCGCTCGTCGGCAGGCATGTCGCCCTGACGGTTGCCTTCCCGGCGGCCCGAGTGTACACTTTAACTGCACATACGGAGCCGCCCCATGAAAGCCTCCTTCGTCGATCTGCGCAAGAAATCCGCCGAGATCATCCGCGCCCTGGAGCGCAACGAGCGGATCACGATCCTCTACCGCGGCCGAGCCAAAGCCATCATGCAGCCGCTGCCCGAACAGGCCACGGCCGCGCGGGTGCAGGATCATCCGGCCTTCGGACTCTGGAAGGACCGCCGGGACCTCCAGGACGTGGCCGATCACGTGCGGCAGCTTCGCAAGGGGCGCGTCCGTGGTCTTTGACACCGACGTGCTGATCTGGGTGTTGCGCAGCCACGACAAGGCGGCCAGGGTTGTCAACACCGCGCCTGCCCGCCGCCTGTCGCTCGTGACCTACATGGACCTCATCCAGGGCGCGCGCGACAAGGCGGAGATGCGGCTGATCAAGCGGTTCCTCGCCGACCTGGGCTTCGAGATGCTTCCGTTGACCGAGAATGTCGGCCATCGGGCATCGATCTACATGGAGGAGTACGCCCTGAGCGCGTCGATGAGCATGGCCGACGCCCTGATCGCCGCGACGGCCGTCGAGCAGACCCAGACGCTCGTGACGGCCAACCAGAAGCACTACCGACCGATCAAGGAATTGCAGCTCAAGGCGTTCAAGCCGTGAGCCGGACCTTTACACGGCCCCCAGCACGATCGCCGCGTTCTGCCCGCCGATGCCCGTCGCGTAGACCAGCGCATGACGCAGCGGCGCCCGCCTCGCCTCGGCCGTCGCCGCCTCGATGCCCGCCAGCGGCTCGCGGCAGTTGATCGCCGGCGGGATCACCCCCTGCTTCAGCGCCAGCGCCGCGACGCACAGGTCCAGCGCCCCGGCCCCGGCACCGCAGTTGCCCGCCAGCGCCTTGGTCGAGCGCACCGGGATCCCCGACAGCGCCTCGCCGAAGACGCGCTTCAGCGCCGCCGCCTCGGCCGCGTCCCACGTCCGGTCCCCGCAGCCGAACGGCACCACCAGGTCGATCGCCTCGGCCCCCACCCCCGCATCACGCAGCGCCTTCTCGATCGCCACCGCGATGCCCCGGCCCTCGGCGTCGGGCTCCAGGTTGCGCTTGGCGGGGTTGACCGTCTGCGACGCCCCGAAGCCCAGCACCGCCGCGTAAGGCTCGCCCCCCTCGCGCCCGCCGCCGCGCGACTTGAACGTCTGCTCCGCCTCCAGCACCACGATGCCCCCGCCTTCGCCGACCACCCCCCCGGCCGCGTCGATGGAGAACGGCCGCACCGCCTCGCCCGGCCGGTCGTTGTCGCTCGTGTTCAGCCGCCCCGCGTAGTGCTGCCGCAGCAGCGCCATCGGGTTGAGCTTGGCGTCCGTCCCGCCGACGAACCCGGCGTCGGCGACGCCGCGCTGGATCGACCGCAGCGACTCGCCCAGGCTCAGGATCCCCGACGCCTCGTTGCACGTGATCGTGTTGCTCGGGCCCTGCGCGTCGTGGATGATCGTCACGTGGCACGCGAGCATGTTGGGCAGGTACTTCAGCAGCCACAGCGGCGTCAGGTGGTTCATGCCCTCCCGCCCCCAGTGGTGCAGGTCCAGCCGACCGTCGTCGGTCGCCGACTCGGCGAGCGCGGCCGTCAGCTCGTCCAGCTCCGCGGCGATGAGCCCGGCCCCGATGTGCGCGCCGACACGGGGCGGAGCGTAGCTCGGCTCGGCGTCGGCGTTGATCCCGCGGGTGACCAGCCCCGCATCGCGCGCCGCCAGGTCCGCCGCCGCCACCGCCAGCTCGATGTCGCGGGCCATCACCTTCGTCGCCTTGCGATAGCTCTTGGGCACGAAGTCGCGGACCTTGAATTCCGCCACCTCCGCGCCGATCCGGCAGTCGAAGCCCGCCGCATCGAATGCCTGGATCGGCCCGATCGCCGACCGCCCGGCCAGGATCGCCTGCCAGCTCGGCTCGCCGCCGAGCCCCAGCCCGCTGACAGGCCCGACACCGGTGATCAGCACGCGTCGCGTCATTCGGGAATCGTCCGTGACGGTCTCCAAGGCAGGCAGTTTACCGCCACGCCCGTCGCCTGGGCAATGCCCCGGGCCTCGTTCTGGAAACTCGGCCAACTCAGAGCACAAGACCAACGAAAAGGGCGCCCGCTGTGGGCGGGCGCCCTCGCTTGGATCGGTCTCGCAATCGTCCCGCCGGCCGATCAGCCCTCGCGTCGACGTCGGCGGCCGAGCAGCAGCATGGCGCCCACACCCAGCATCACCACGGCTCCGGGCTCGGGGATGATCGTCAACTCGCCGGAAAGCGTCGCCGTATCACCGGCGGAGATGTCCACGCGATGACGCAGCGTCACCGGGTCGCCCACCGACAGCGCCGGCCCGGCCACGTCGGCGAAACTGAGCTGGTTCAGCACGACCTCGACCCCCTGCGCCCCGGCGGCGAAGCTCAGCCCGTCGGGATACGGCCGCAGTTGCTGAACCAACTGCCCTGCCACCCAGCCCGAGTACATCGCCTCACCCGCGGTCGCGGCCAGTGACGCCCCGTCACCGGTGTTGTCGGTGAGGCTGGCCTCAAACCAGCCACTGGCCAGCGTGTTGGCGAAATCAACACCCGACGGCAGCGTCAGATCCAGCACGAACGACTGCGTCTGGGCCGTGTTGTTGGTCACCGTGAAGGTGCTGGCGAGGAACGGATTGTCACTGAACGTGACCTCGAACGACTCGATCGTCCAGCCAAGCTCCTCCTCCACCCAAGGCCCACCGGACCAGACCCACTTGTCATCAACCTCATCGACCTGGAAGTTGTCTTGGTTGCGGGCCTCAAGCTCCGTCGCGAACCCCGCCTCGAGGCTGATGATCGGCGTGGCCAGAGCCTGCCCGGCACCGAGTGCGAGCACCATCGCCGAAACGGTGAACCAGCGTGCGCTTGTCATGGCTTCTCCCTGATCCCTTGCGTCGGGTGTAACGTGTAACCAGTGCGGACATCCACGACCGCCTCTTGTCCCGCCCGCGAGCCTGCACGCGCCAACGCGGACGCGTGTGAATCGAATGTAACCGTTTCGCGATCCGGCGCCAAGATGTTGCCCGTAAAGTCATCCCAGTTTTCCCAGTTTCTCCTCCGACCCCATTTTCAATGCCCTCACTTTAGTTATAAGGATTTGTATATCTGTATTTTACCTATGTCCGCGATAACTCGTGCCACGGCCGCGCACGCTGCACCGCCCGCTGCCGGAGCGCCAGGCACAGAGGCCGCGTTCTGCATGATCCCACCAGTTCACTGCGCTGCCTTGCCCACGGATGGCCCGGCCATCGGAGACAGACCCGCCGCAACCTAGGGCAGACCCTTACTCGCAAACTGCTGACGAGGAGGCTAGCTTGTGCTGCACTGCGGAAGGCATTGCCCGTGGATGGGCCGCGGCGCAAAATAGGCGCAAGCCGATATCGCCACCCGGGGAAACCGAGCATGAAGGCGCAGGTGCTGATCGCGGACGAATACACCCTGGTGCGCGACGGCGTTCGCGCGCTGCTGGAGTATCGGCTCGGGCTGAAGGTCGTCGCCGAGGCGGGCGACGGCCAACAGGCCGTCGAGCTCGCCGCCCGCACCAACCCCGAGCTCGTGCTCATCGAGCCGGTGCTCAGCCGCCTCAACGGCGTCGAGGCCACCCGACGCATCCGCAGCGTCCGGCCGGCCACCCGCGTGCTCGCGCTGGCCGGGCAGTCCGACCACCGCCGCGTCGGGCAGATGCTCCACGCCGGCGCCGCCGGCTACGTGCTCAAGTCCGCCCCCTTCGACCAGCTCAAGCAGGCCATCGAAACCGTGCTCGCCGGCGGCTCCTACCTCGCCCCCGACGTCGCCGACATCG
>SLDI01000044.1:0-6203 GCA_007125385.1 Phycisphaeraceae bacterium
CCTGAAGGTAGCGGGGATGACGTACGACACTCGGGGTGCCACTCAACGCCGTGAACGATTGATGTAGGGTGGGTAGAGCGAAGCGAAACCCACCACGATGCTCGTAGATCCAAGGCAAGACTGGTGGGTTTCGCTTCGGTCTACCCACCCTACATCAGCGCCGCCGCGGAATAGTTCACGGCGTTGGGTGCCACGGGCGGCTTGCCCGCCAGTGTCCAGTCGTACCGAAGCCCGTCCCCCTTGCAGACGCCTTTTGGCAGCGCGGATCGCGCCGCGTGCCGTGTCGCGGACATCGGAACACAGCGGCCTGGGGCGTGCGTGTGGCACCGGGCGATGGGGGTTGTGCTCGGCGTGCCGGTGATTGCACTATGCTGGTGGCCGAAAGGAGGGCCGCATGGGCAGGACCATCTACCGGGCCGGGGAGGTTGAGGCGGACCGGGTCGCCGCGTCGTGGGGGGAGCTGCGCTGGATCGCCGGCGGCGACGTGGGCAACGCCGAGGGGCTGACGCTGGGGCGGGTGATCATCAAGGCGGGCCAGGCCAACCCGCGTCATTGCCATCGGCGGTGCGAGGAGGTGTTGTATCTTCTGGCCGGCCGGCTCGAGCACACGCTCGGAGGGGAAAGCCACCGGCTGGAGCCGGGCGACGCGATCACGATCCCGGCCGGGGTGTTTCACAACGCCCGGGCCATCGGCGAGGAGGACGCGGAGATGATCGTGGCCTTTTCCAGCGGTGAGCGAGACTTTGTGCTCGAGTCGGGCGAGCAGGGAGGTGAAGCGTGATGGGCGATGTCATGCAGCGCCTCGTCGCCAGCCCGGCGTGCGTGCCGCAGCTCAGCCTCGATGAGGCGCTGGGGGGCTACGCGCGGCTGGGCTTCAGGAAGTTCGAAGCCTTCACCCACTGGGCGACGTCGAAGCTCGACGTCACCGCCGACGCGGCCGGGTACGTCGCCAAGGCGAGGGGGCACGGCCTTGGCTACACGTCGATGCACCTGCCCGTGATCAAGGGTCAGGAGCTTGACGCCGGCGTGCGCGCGGCGGTCGACGCCAGCCGCTTCGCCGAGGCGCTCGGCGCATCGGTCGTGCTGTTCAAGGCGGACAGCCGCGAGGCCTACATCGAGGCCGGCAGGCGCTACGTCGACGCGCTGGATGCGGCCGGCGTCCGCGTCACGCCCGTGCTGCAGAACCACAAGGGCACGCCGATCACCAGCCTGGAAGACTTTCGGCAGGTCATTGCGGGCATTGACGACGCGCGGATGCACCACCTGCTGGAGGTCGGTCACTTCCAGCGGGCCGGCGTGGCGTGGCGTGACGGCTACGAGCTGCTGGCCGGACGCATCGCCCTGGTTCACATCAACGAGATCGACACCGCGGGGCAAAGTGTCCCCTTTGGCAGCGGGGTGGTGGACTTCGCCGGGCTGTTCGATCGCCTGGCGCGAGACGGCTACGACGGCGACATCGTCCTGGAGCTGGAGCTCGAGACGCGCGAGACGGACGTGGAGCGCACCTTCACCGAGCTGGCCAACGGCATCGCGTACCTCAAGGAGCAGGGGCTGGAGAAGCTGACATGAGCGACGAGCTGCGGATCGCGATCGTCGGGGCGGGGAACCTGTCGTCGAAGCGGATTTATCCCTACATCGGCCTGGCGGGCGGGGTGCTGGTGGGCGTGTGCGACCTGGACGAGGCCAGGGCGCAGCGCAACGCCCGGCGGTTCGGGGGCACGGCCTACACGGACGTGGAGGCGATGCTCGGGGCCCAGCGGCCGGACGCGGTGATGATCTGCGTCGGGCCGGCGGGGCACGTGGAGCTGGCGAAGCAGGTGCTGCGGGCCGGGTACCCGGTCTACACGGAGAAGCCGCCGGCGACCACCGCCGCCGACGCGGTGGATGTGGCGCGCGTGGCCGGGGAGGCCGGGCTGCTGTGCATGACGGCGTTCAAGAAGCGCTACAACGTGGCGTACAGCCGGGCGCGGCAGTGGCTGGATCAGTTCAGTCCCGAGGATCATCTGGCGCTGAGCGTGGACTACTGCTCGGGGCCGTTCGAGAACACGCACCTGGAGCGGATGTTTCTTTTCGACTTCACGGTGCACGTGCTGGACCTGGTGGGTTATCTGTTCGGGGACGTCGAGCGGGTGTTCGCGTTCAGCAAGGGGCCCAACGCGTGGGCGGTGAGCCTGCGCTTCGCCAGCGGCGCGGTGGGCAGCCTGTGCCTGAGCGACGGGCGCAGCTTCGGCGTGCCGACGGAGGAGGTGGAGATCACGGTGCGTGGGGGCAACTTCATGACGATCCACAACTCCAGCGTCTACCGGATCACCGAGAACCAGAAGCCGGTGCAGTGGCGCGAGCCGGTGACGTTTGTCAGCGGCGGCGACAGCGGCCACGACACGGGGCACCTGGCGGAGATCGAGGCGTTCTTCGCGGCCGTGCGGGCCGGCCAGAGGCGCACGCGCTCGAGCATCGACCAGAGCTACAAGTGCCTGGCGCTGTACGAAGCCATCGTCGCCTCGGCCGAGAGCGGCGTGACCGTGCCGGTGGCGTACGCGAAGGGGCTGGAGAAGGAGACGGTGGCCACGGATGAGCACAGATGAACACGGATGGGAACGATGGCGGGAGGAGACGGGTTTCCTGGATCGCCTCCAATCCCTTCGTAGCGGGTGCCACTCAACGCCGAGAACTTCGCGCGTGGCGGCGCTGATGTAGGGTGGGTAGAGCGCAGCGAAACCCACCACGTTGGCCGTGGATTCCCGCCGCAACCGGTGGGTTTCGCTTCGCTCTACCCACCCTACAGCCCGAGTTCACGGCGTTGCGTGGCACCCGGACAAGGAATCCTCTGGACTCGTGTCAGTGGCCCCCCAGCCGGCAGGGCGGTGTGTGTCAGCTCTTGCCCTCGGACTTTGCCTGGGTCTGTCCGTTGTGGAGCCAGCTTTCCTGGAGGATCAGGCCGATGACGGCGGGCACGAGCACGAGCAGGGGGACGACGAGCTGGCTGGCGGTCAGGCCGTCGGCGACGGTGGGACGGGCGGACTCGAAGCTCAGGAGCAAGGCGATGGCGCCGAGCACGGCGATGGTGGCGCCGCTGACGGAGGTGAAGAAGACGATGGAGAGGTTGTAGAGGATGAACGCGAGCATGCCGCAGACCAGCAGGCCGGTCAGCGCTCCGACCCAGTAGGCGCTCGGGGGCAGGGCGAGGGCAGTGGTGTGGTCCAGGGCGTGGGCGAGGCCGGCCCAGAGGTTGGCGCCGATGAAGGCCCCGGCGAGGCCGCCGAACAGCGCCACGGCGTACTTCATCAGGGGAAAGGCGCACACGGCCAGCAGCAGGCTGAGACACCCGGCGACGATGAACGGGGCGTTGATGTGCAGGCCCAGCCCGTAGCCGGCGAACAGCCCGACCAGGGCGGCGAGCATGACGGTCACGGGCTTGTGGAAGTCGTAGCCCTTGAGCAGGCAGACGGTCCCGGCGATGATGAACACGACGGCCCAGACGACGCTCAAGGCCGAGAGATGCTCGATGAGGTTGGCCGGCTGGGCGAGGGTGTCGGCGCGGGAGAACAGGGGGATCATGGTCTCGAAGAGGTTGACCAGGGCGTTGCTCGAAGGGGTGTCGGCGAGGCTGAGCATGATCGGCTCCTTGCGTGGGCAATGGCGAAGCGCTGCCCCGGCGCACGCGCGCGGGCATGGCAGGGGTGAAGGGCGCGCTGTGCTTACCTGCTATCGGAGCGCTGGCGCGCCATCGTCCATTGCAGAAGGAAGCCGATCGCCGTTATCAGACCCACCAGCAGGAGCACGGCCCGGGGCGAGTCGGGCACCAGCGCCCCGGCGCCGGGGGCGTAGCGCACGAGCAGCTCGCGGCCGGCGACAAACAGCAGCAGCGCCCCGACCAGCGCGGACTCGAACGAGGCGGCGAGCGTCGGGGCGATGAGCCCGAAGCCCAGACCCACGGCCGCGCCGACCAGGGCGGCGACGAGGATGAAGCGGCGGGCGCCGGGTGAACGCTCGGCCCACCAGTCGCCGATGCGCTGCATCTGCACGCCGTACCAGTGATGCACCATGCGGGCGAGCTCTTCGAGCAGTTGCTGGATCTGCTCGCCCTCGATGCCGAGGCGTTGGAGCTCGGAGCGCGTCTGCTCGTCGAGCTCGTCGGGGTCGACCTGATCGGGCTGGGCCTGCTCGCGTTGGAGCCAGTCGCGCACGAGTTCGATGGCCTGGTCCCACTGTGCGGAGATGTCCTGGGCGTCGCGCGGGGCCAGGGGCGTGGCCGGGTCGTCGAGGGGGCGCTGGGCCAGGGCCCGGTCATCGTCGGCCTCGTCGGGCTCGGCGGCGGCGGTGGCAGGGGTCGTGGCGGAGGTGGGGGTGCCGTGCCAGATGACGCCCGCGGCCGGGGCGGCCAGGGCGAGCACGGCTGCGCCCGCCAGGGCGACCCAGAGGCGGAAGGTCAGCGCCGCCAGCAGGCCGCCGAGGATGGCCCCGGCCACGAGCAGGGCGACGTTGCCCACGGTCCCGCTGGCGATGAGCCAGCCGATCCAGAGCCCGGCGATGCCGCCGAGCGTGGCCCCGCTGACGGTGCCGGCGGCCCGCACGAGCTTGCGGCCGAGCAGCAGCAGCATCAGCCCCAGCAGGGCCAGCAGGCCGAAGCCCAGCAGCGGCAGCACCTCGAGGATGCTGGTGGTGACGGTCTGGATCGCGAGCATGGCAAACTCCGCGGGGCGCGGCCCTGCGAAACATTATCGACCAGTCGGCCGGCGAGGGACAGCGCCGGGCCGGGCGGGAATAGCCACAGATACATACGGATGGGAGGGGGGGCGAGAGCGTTGTGGGCGCGGTGCGGATCAAATGGCGGTCTTGCGAAGCGGCGAGCCGCTTTCACCTCATTCGTGTCCATTTGTGTTCATTTGTGGCTAAGGCTTGCTCTGGCCGGTGTTGACGTCGATGCGGAGCAGGGGTTCGACGGGTGAGCCGGGCTCGAGGATGTCGCGGACGGTGGCGGCGACGGCGCGGCGCTGGCCTGGCCAGAGGAATGCGCGGTCGGCGAGGGGGCGGGCGACCCAGCGGGCGGCGTCGTGGTCGGCGTCGAGCAGAGGGGCGCGGCCGGGCTCGACCTCGGCGGCGAAGCAGGGGCTCATGACGAAGCAGTGGTGGCTGTTCAGGAAGTAGGTGTTGGGCTCCTCGAGCTGCCAGAAGCCGAGCAGCCCGGCGCCGGGGCGGTAGCCGGTTTCCTCGGCCAGCTCGCGCAGCGCGGTGGCGGCCGGGGTCTCCTCGGGGTGCATGTGGCCCATGACGGGCTGCCAGGTGTCGGGCAGGGAGATGGTGGGGACGCGGTGGAGCTGGAGGAACTCGAGGTCGGATTCCGGGTGTCGGGTTTCGGATCTGGCGCGGCGGAAGACGTAGACGTCGACGATGTCCGTGCGGATCGGCGGGGCCATGGTCGGGTCAGCGTACCGCCGCCGCGCGCGCCCGGCCAGCGGTGGTGACGGCTCGCGAAGGGGGGCGCCCGGGCACGAGGCGGTGTCGATCTTCGGGGGGCGTCGATGGCGAGGGCGGAGGCGCAGGGTTGCAGGCAGCACCCTCCCCCTGCCCCCCTCCCGGGGGGAGGGGATGTCCCGTGGCGGGCCCGGCCGGCGGGAGGGGGTGTGGGCTTCGATGCGCTACAATGGGGCTGCCATGGAGTGGGTCTACCTGGACAACAACGCCACGACGCGGCCTGCCGCGGCGGTCGTCGCCGCGATGGCCGAGGCTCACGAGCGATTCTGGGCCAACCCCTCGTCGGTGCATCGGCTGGGGCAGATGGTGCGTCAGCGCCTGGACGAGGCCCGGGCGAGCGTGGCGGGGCTGATCGGGGCCCAGGGGCGGGAGCTGATCTTCACGTCCGGGGGGACGGAGGCGAACAACCTGGCGTTGCGGGGGCTGCTGACGCCCGTGCCGGCGGCCGGCCCACCGCCGGTGCTGCTGACCAGCGGGATCGAGCACTCCGCCATCCGCGAGCCGGCGGAGGACCTGGAGCAGGCGGGCGTGGAGGTGCGCTGGCTGGAGGTGGGCGCGCAGGGGCTGATCGCCCCAGCGGTGCTGGCGGCGGCGCTGGAGGAGGCGCTGGCCCGGCCCCGGCCGGTGCTGGTGTCGATCCAGTGGGCCAACAACGAGACGGGCGTGATCCAGCCGGTGGCGGCGCTGGCGGAGCGCGTGGCGGCGGCGCGTCAGGGCCTGCGGCAGGC
>SLDI01000675.1:0-6202 GCA_007125385.1 Phycisphaeraceae bacterium
CATCGGGGGTGCCACGGCTTGACCGCGAAGCGGCAAGCCGTGCGATCATCGGCGAGCGCACGGCTTGCCCTTCGGGACAAGCCCTGGCACCCCACGACCTTCGGGACAAGCCGTGGCACCCCGGCGGGCGGGGTTAAACCAACCATTCAAGCGTCATTAATCCTTGCCCCGACGATCACCATCAGGAAAGCTCACGCGATACACCGCCTCACCCAGCCGCACGAACCGCACGCGATCGCCCACCACCGCCGCGTGCGCGTCGAAATAGGCCCCCCACCCACGCCAGCGCAGATGCCCGCGCGCCGTCCGCTGCGTCGTCACCGCCCGGCCGTCCGGCAGATGCAGCGTGATCGGCCGGTGACGCGGGCACCACGGCCCCGGGATCACGTAGCGGTTGCGCAGTGCCCCGGCCGTCAGCGTCACCTCGTGCACCGGATCCGCCTCATCGGGCAGCACGAACCACGCCCGGTAGCCGTCGGCGCGGTAGGCCGGGCCCACGTCCATCGGCTCGACGTTGAGCAGTTCAATGAAGCTCGCGTAGCGGGCGGCCCGCTTGGCGTGCCAGTACGCCTCATCGCCGCCGACGTGTGGCTCAAAGCGTTGGCGCAGCTCATCGACGCGCCGCGGCGTCAGCGCCTCGTGATGCTCGACGCGTCCGGCCCGGGCCATCGCGGCGAACGGTCCGCCGGCGCGCTTGAAGTAGATGCGCTGCCCCGGGTCGACGGCGCCGTAGGGAACCATGGCCGCGCGAGACAGCCGCGACTCGACCGTCTTCGTGCCCGCCAGCACGAGCGCGAGATACGCCTTGCGCAGGATGGCGACGTGGATGGGCATGGGGGAAGTCGGGGGAAGTCGGGGAAGTCAGGGGAGTCGGGGAAGTCGGCGACGGCATTGAAGTCGCGGAAGCCGAGGCGGGCGCCGCTCATCCCTCGGCATCCCTGACTCCCCTGACTTCCCCGACTCCCCCGACTTGCTTCCCCTATCCCGCCAGCGCCCGATACAGCATGTTCCCCGCCGCCGCCGCCGCGCCGAGGTACATGACCGCGACAAAGGGCTTTTCCGGGATCCGCTTGTGCATCCACAGCCCCAGCCACACGCCGACGGGGATCAGCGGCAGCGTCCACAGCCCCGCCCACAGCGTCGAGGGGTTGATCAGCCCCATGCCGAAGTAGGTCGGCAGCTTGGCCACGTTGACGATCAGAAAAAACAGCACCATCGTGCCCACCAGCAGCCGCTTCTCCATCCGCTGCTCGAGCAGGTAGATCGAGACGATCGGCCCGGCGGAGTGGGCGATCGTCGAGGTCAGCCCCGCGACCAGCCCCGTGCTGTGCCCGCCCACGGGCCCGGGCGGGATGCGCGGCACGCTGCCGCCGAGCAGCCGATAGCACTGCACCGCCACGAAGAACAGGCAGATCGAGCCCACCATCAGGTTCAGCGCGAACGTCAGCAGCCCGCGCTCCTGCAGCGCGAGCATCACGGCCGTGCCCGCGACGATGCCCGTGATCCCGCCGACGAGCAGCCACTTCAGGTGCGGCCCGGACTGGTGCCGGAAGTGCGCCGCGTTGGCGAACAGGTCCGCGGCGATCAGCAGCGGCAGCAGCACGCCGATCGCCCGCTCCGGCGGCATCGCGGCCGCGGTCAGCGGCACCGCCACGATCGCCACCCCCCCGCCAAAACCCGCCTTGGCGATGCCGATGATCAGCACCGCCGCGCCGAGCGCGGCCAGGGACCAGAGTGTCGCGTCTTCAGGCAGGGGCATGGCGGTGCGGCAAAAATGCAGAATGCAGAAATCAAGGCATGCAGTTGAGACAATACTACCGGGAGCGTCCGGCTTCTGCATTCATCATTCTGCATTCACGTCAGATACGTGTACCCCTTCAGCCCCTCCTCGTAGAACCGCCGCAGCACCCGCGCCTCCTCCAGCGTCAGGCGGCGCTGGCGCAGGGCGTGCTCGACGCTCTGGCGAAACGAGCGGCGCAGCTCGGCCGGGGTGTACTGCACGTATTGCAGCACGTCGCTGACGCTGTCGCCCTCGATGATCTCGTCGACGCTCACCTCGCCCGCCTCGTCCAGCGACACGTGCACCGCGTTGGTGTCGCCAAAGAGATTGTGCAGATCGCCCAGGATCTCCTGGTACGCCCCGACGAGAAACGCGCCGAGATAATAAGGCTTGCCCTCGTAGGGGTGCAGCTCCAGCACGGGCTTCGTCTCGTGCTGGCCCAGGAACTGGTCGATCCGGCCGTCCGAGTCGCAGGTGATGTCCGCCAGCACGCCCCGGCAGGTCGGCTTATCGTCCAGGCGGTGGATGGGCATGATGGGAAAGATGTGGTCGATCGCCCAGGCGTCGGGCATGGACTGGAAGATCGAGTAGTTGCAGAAGTAGGTGTCCGCGAGCATGGGCTCGAGGCCCTGGAACTCCTCGGGCACGTAGTCCAGCGTCTGGATGATCCGCAGCACCTTGGTGCACACGCCGAAAAAGAGGCGCTCGGCCAGGGCCCGCTGCTCGAGCGTGCAGTAGCCGTGGTTGAAGAGATTGAGCGTCTCGTCGCGGGCGAGCTGCGCGTCGTGGTAGCACTCGACGAAGTTCTGCTCCTTCAGCCACTGGTACGACTCGTAGAGCATCTGCACCGGCCGGGGCAGCTTCGTCAGGTCCGCGTCGTCGAGGATGGGCAGCTCGAACCGGTGGAACCCCGACCAGCCCAGGACGTTGAACACCAGCACGCTGTGATACGCCACCATCGCCCGGCCCGACTCGCTGATGATCGTCGGATGCGCAATGCCCGCGGCGTCGCACATCTCGCGCACGTGGTAGACCACGTCGTTGGCGTACTCCTGCAACGAGTAGTTGATGCTCGAGCCCACGCTCGTCTTGGACCCGTCGTAGTCCACGCCCAGCCCGCCGCCGACGTCGATGTACTCGAGCCCGGCCCCGGCCTTGTGCAGCTCGACGTAGACGCGCACCAGCTCGATCAGCGCGTTCTTGATCGAGCGGATGTCGTTGACCTGGCTGCCCAGGTGAAAGTGCACCAGGTTCAGGCAATCCAGCATCCCCGCGTCGCGCAGGGCGTGGACCGCCGCCAGCGTCTCGCTCACGAACAGCCCGAACTTCGACCGCGGCCCGCCCGAGTCCTCCCAGCGCCCCGCGCCCCGGGCGTCGAGCTTGACCCGGATGCCGATGCTCGGCCGCACGTCGTGGAGCTGGGCGTAGCGCATGATCAGCTCCAGCTCGGTGTACTTCTCCACCACGGGGATGACGTTGCGCCCCATCTTGGTCGCGAGGATCACCGCCTCGATGAACTGCGCGTCCTTGAACCCGTTGCAGATGATCGGCGTCTGCTCGTTGTCCACCAGCGCCATGATCGCCAGCAGCTCCGGCTTGGAGCCGGCCTCGAGCCCGAAGCCCAGGTCCGCGCCGATGGCCTGGATCTCCTCGACCACGTGACGCTGCTGGTTGACCTTGATCGGGTAGACGCAGCGGTAGCCGCCGCGGTACTCGTTCTCCGCGATCGCGTCGCCGAACGCCTTGGCGATCGCCTCCAGACGGTGCTTGAGCATGTTCGTGAACCGGATCAGCAGCGGCGGCTGAAGATCCCGCTGCTGAAGCTCGTCCACGAGCTGCTTCAGGTCGATGCTCCGCTGCGGCCGCTGGTCCGGATGCACCAGCACGTGCCCGGCGTCGCTGATGGCGAAGTACCCCTGCCCCCAGCGCTCGATGCCGTAGAGCTCGGCCGCGTCCGCGACCGACCAGCGGCGCGGGGCCTCCGCCTCGGGCGCGGCAGCAGGGCGATGCTCGGTACGCGTCATGACAGGCTCCCTCGTCAAACCTCGCCCCGAAGAATAGCCACAAATAAACACGAATTAACACAAAAAAAGCCCGACGATCCGGGGCCGCAAGCAGCTTGCCCGCCAGTCTCACAGCAAGCGTTTCTATTCGTGTTTATTCGTGTTCATTCGTGGCTACGCCTTCCCCGGCCCCATCTCGTTGCGCCGCCGCTGGGCCGCGTCCATCTGCTCGCCGCTGGGGCTTTGACCGGTGCGCATCATCTCGACGAAGCAGTCGAACAGGTAGCGGGCGTCATGCGGGCCCGGGGCGGCCTCGGGGTGGTACTGCACCGCCAGCAGCGGCAGGTCGCGATGGCGAAAGCCCTCCAGCGTCCCGTCGTTGAGGTTGATATGCGTCGCCTCGGCTCCGGCACGCTCGAGCGACGCCCGGTCCACCGCGAAGCCATGGTTCTGGCTGGTGATCTCCACCTTCCCCGTGCCCAGGTTCTGCACCGGCTGGTTGCCCCCGCGGTGGCCGAACTTCAGCTTGAACGTCTCGGCCCCCAGCGCCAGGCCCAGGAGCTGATGCCCCAGGCAGATGCCGAACACCGGGAGACGGGCGTGAATGTCGCGCAGCGTGTCGATCGTCGCCGTCACGGCCGCCGGGTCGCCCGGGCCGTTGGACACGAACAGCCCGTCGGGCTTGTGCTCCATGATCTGCTCGGCGGTGGCGTCGTGCGGCAGCACCGTCAACTCGCAGCCGGCGTCGACGAGGTTGCGCAGAATGTTGTGCTTGGCCCCGCAGTCCAGCGCCACGACGCGGTAGCGCTTCGTCGGCGGCGCGGCCTGGCCCTGCAGCGGCGCCCACTCGCCCAGCGCGTCGCTCCACGTGCCCGCGTCATGCCGGCTGACCACCCGCGCCAGGTTCCGACCCGCCATGGCCGGGCTCTTACGCGCCCGGGCGACCAGCTCGGCCTCGTCCACCGACGCGTCGGTGCTGATGACGCCCGGCATCGCCCCGTCCGTGCGCAGCTTGCGCGTCAGCGCCCGCGTGTCCAGCCCCGCGATGCCCGGCACGCCCTGCTCCGCCAGCCAGTCCCCCAGCGCCTTGGTCGCCCGGTGGTTCGACGCCACCGGGCTCAGCTCGCGGATCACGAACCCCCCCGCCTGGATGCGCGTCGACTCCAGGTCTTCCTCGTTGACCCCATAGTTGCCGATCAGCGGGTACGTCATCGTCACGATCTGCCCCGCGTAGGACGGGTCGGTGAGGATCTCCTGGTAGCCCGACAGCGACGTGTTGAAGCACACCTCGCCCTCGACGCTCACGCCCATGGCGCCGAACGCCTGCCCGACGTACACGCTGCCATCGGCCAGCGCGAGGCGGGCGACGACGGACGATTCCTGTTGCGATGAGTCAGCCATAGCCGGGCATTCTACCATCAGTCCGCCCCGGCATCAGGCCCGCCGTGCCGGGGTTCGACTCGGGGTCGAGCACCCACCGTGCGGCGGGGGTGAGCTCGAGCTCGTGGGCGCAGATGTGCTCGAAGCGCTCGCGGAACGCGTCCAACGTGGGCGGCACGGGACGGTCGCTCACGCCGTAGCGGCGATACCACGTGACCGTCTCGGCGTAGAGCTGCTCCTGCTCGTGGCGGCGAAGCGGACGGGGGAAGTACAGCTCGCGCGCGCGGAGGAACTCCCAGGTGAACGTCGCGTGCGCCCACCAGTAGATGTCGGGGTCGAGCGCGTGGTAGCGACGACCGTTGTGGTCGACGCCCTTGATGTCGGGGTGGAAGTCGCGGATGGTGCGGCCGCGGGCGGCACCCTCGTCCTCGTCGGCGGCGAAGATGCTGCCCCAGATGTAGGGGATCGACCGGAAGATGCGGTCGAAGGGGTCGTCGAAGAAGTTGGAGTGGTCGGTCACGCCGGCGCCGAGGCCGGGGAGCATGAGCTGCATGATGCCCGCGGCGCTGCCGGTGAGGAGGCTGCGGGGGTCGCCCGCGGTCTCCCACAGCAACGAGCCGGGACCCAGCGGCGCGCCCTCTGGCCGGTCGCGGGTCACGTCGTCGCTCCGAGGATCGTGCGGACGTGACCTTCGACCTGCGCACGCGTCACGGTCTGCGGCTCGGCCGCGGCGAGCACCGCGAAGCCGAACATCGCCGCCATGATCGACCGGGCGCGCGCCGCGTCTGCGCCGAACGACTCGATGGTCGCCACGAGGCCCGGGTCCTCGACGCTGCGACCGCGACGTGCCAGCCACAGCCGCACCTCGACCACGGCCAGGAAGTCGCGGGCACCATCGGTCACCAGCGTGTGCAGCACGTCGGTGCACACCTCGACGATGCTGCGCTCCCCGCGGCGGGCTTCGGCCGCGAGCGCGCGCAGGTGGTCGTCGAACGCCGCGAGGTACTGCCCCGCGGCGGCGACCATGAGGTCCTCGACG
>SLDI01000317.1:0-6168 GCA_007125385.1 Phycisphaeraceae bacterium
CCCCCGTTCGACGCCGCCGCACCCGCCCTCTACAATCTTCCCTCCCCTGTAATTCCCCGCGGACGCGAGACGACATGGCCACGATCACCATCGACGGGCAGGTGTGCGAGTTTGACGGCAAGGCCTCGATCCTCCAGGTCGCCCTGGACAACGGCTTCGAGATCCCCCACTACTGCTACCACCCCGGCATGAGCGTCGTCGCCAGTTGCCGCATCTGCCTCGCCGAAATCGCCCAGCCGAACCCGCGAAACGACAACCAGGTCGAGCTCGTCCCCAAGCTCGTGCCCACCTGCCAGACCCCCGCCGTCGACGGCATGCAGGTCTACACCAAAAGCCCCAAGTCCATCGCCAACCAGAAAGCGGTGATGGAATACCTCCTCGTCCACCACCCCCTGGACTGCCCCGTCTGCGACCAGGCCGGCGAGTGCTACCTCCAGGACTACAGCTTCAAATACGGCCGGGGCAAGTCACGCTTTGCCGAAGCCAAGATCAAGCAGCCCAAGAAAAACCTCGGCCAGTACGTCATGCTCTACGCCGACCGCTGCATCATGTGCACCCGCTGCGTCCGCTTCACCCGCGAGATCAGCGGCACCGCCGAGCTCGGCGTCTTCGGCCGGGGCAACCGCGAGCAGATCGACATCTTCCCCGGCAAGAGCCTCGACAACGAGCTCTCCGGCAACGTCATCGACATCTGCCCCGTCGGCGCGCTCCTCGACAAGGACTTCCTCATGTCCATGCGCGTCTGGAACCTCGACAAGGCCTCCTCCATCGACGGCCTCACCGCCAGCGGCGACAACATCTCCATCGAGTACAACGAGAACGAAGGCAAGGTCTACCGCGTCAAGCCGCGCACCAACATGGACGTCAACAAGTGGTGGATCAGCGACGAGATCCGCTACGGCTGGAAACACATCCACCACCAGGACCGCCTGCGCAGCCCGCTCACCAAGGTCCACGGCTCCCACGAAGAGTGCGACTGGAACCAGGCCTACAGCCAGGCCACACGCCGCTTGCAGCAGATCGTCACCGAGCACGGCCCCGGGTCGCTGGCAATCATGGTCAGCCCCATGCTCGCCAGCGAGGAGGCCTACCTCCTGGGCAAGCTCGCCCGCGCCATCGACGACAAAGCCCCGCTCGCCGTCGGCCCCGTCCCCTTCGCCGGCCAGGACAAGAGCTTCCCCGGCGGCTACACCATCTACGCCGAGAAAGCCCCCAACGCCCGCGGCGTCCGCCGGGCGCTGGAGCTGGTCGCCGACCGCGATGACGTGCTCGAGGCCGACGCCTTGCTGGCCAGGCTCAAGGACGGCGGCGTCAAGGCCGTGATCGCCACGGGCAACTACCCCAGCACCTGGGCAACCGACGAGCTCGCCGCCGCGTTGGCCGAGCCTTACACCGTGCTCATCGACACGCTGCCCAGCGACCTGTTCGACAAGGTCGAGCTCGTGCTGCCCGGCGCGACCTGGGCCGAGAAGGCCGGCACCTTCGAGAACGTCCACAACCGCATCCAGAGCTTCAACCAGGCGATCCCCGTCATCGAGCTGGCCAAGACCGAGGGCCAGATCGCCCTCGACCTGCTCGCCTGGCTTGGACAGCGCGACAACGAGCGCTACGATGCGAAGCGGATCCGCAGCGAGATGGGCGGCGTGTTCGTCACCGACGTGCACCACCCGCCGATCTCCCTCAAGCAGGTCAGCGACATGCAGTACGTGGAGCTCTGATCCCCAGTGCTTTCCTACTCCTAATCCTGATCCTAATCCTGATTCCTAATCCTCTGGTTCTTACCCGAAATCCCCACCTTCGCTCCCCCGCCACCACGGACTCGCTCGGGACGGGCGTTAACGGATGAGCACGGACACCCGTCTGTTAACGCCCGTCCTGAGCGAGTCCGCGAGCGAAGGGCGGGATTTCCGGAGCAACCGAACGATCACGAACAGAGATTTGGATTAGGAACCAGGATTAGGATTAGGAGCGGGAAGCGGTCCGCGCCTACCCTCACGTCATGCCCATGACCCTCGCCCAACTCGCCGACCGCATCGGCGCCGAGCTTCGCGGCGACCCGGCCGTCGAGGTCTCCGCCTGCGCCACCCTCGACGACGCCAGGCCCGGCGACGTCAGCTTCCTCGTCAACCCCCGCTACGCCGCACGCCTGCCCCACACCCAGGCCTCCGCCATCGTCCTCGGCCCCGGCGACACCGCCCACGCCAACCCCGCCCAGAACCTGCTCGTCGCCGACGACGCCTACTTCGCCTTCCGCGAAGCCATGGTCGCCCTCATGGGCTTCAACCAGCACCCCCCCCCCGGCGTCAGCGACCAGGCCGTCGTCGCCGACTCCGCCCGCCTCGGACGCGACTGCTACGTCGGGCCCCACGCCGTCATCGCCGAAAACGCTCAGCTCGGCGACCGCTGCGTCGTCTATCCGCACGCCTACCTCGGCGCCCACGCCACCATCGGCGACGAGACCGTCCTCCACCCCCACGTCACCATCTACACCCGATGCATCGTCGGCAGCCGCGTCACCCTCCACGCCGGCTGCTCCATCGGGCAGGACGGCTTCGGCTACGCCACCCACGCCGGCGTCCATCACAAAATCCCGCCCACCGGCAACGTCGTCATCGAGGACGACGTCGAAATGGGCGCCCACTGCTCCGTCGACCGCGCCACCATGGGCTCCACCGTCATCGGCGCCGGCTCCAAGTTCTCCAACGCCGTCACCGTCGCACACGGCTCTCGCGTCGGACGCGCCAACCTCTTCGTCGCCCAGGTCGGCCTCGCCGGGTCCGTCACCACCGGCAACTACGTCGTCATGGGCGGACAGGTCGGCGTCGCCGGGCACCTCAACATCGGCGACCAGGCACGGATCGCCGCCAAGACCGGCGTCGCCAACGACCTCCCCGGAGGCGCCCAGTACGGCGGCGCCCCCGCACAGCCGCTCACCGACGCCAAACGACAGATCCTCTCGCTCGCCAGGCTCCCCGCCCTCCAGACCACCGTCCGACGCCTCGAAAAACGCCTCGCCGAACTCGAAAAGCAGCTCGCGCAGCGACGCGAGCCGGCGTGAAACGCGCCGACGCGTTGATGTAGGGTGGGTAGAGCGAAGCGAAACCCACCGCGAACGCCGGTAAACCCACCGCAAACGCCGTGGATCCTCGCCCAAGGCGGTGGGGTTACCGGCGTTCGCCGGTGCCGCGGCCATCGCTTCCCTCTACCCACCCTGCAACCCACGCCCGCGATTTGAAGTGTGGTCCGTACCACACGTTTCGTGTTTCCCGCGCCCCTGTGGCTCTGCCGTGGGTTTGAGTGATCCGGCCGAAGGGTCACGCTACAGCAGCTTCGTCGCGATCGCGTCCGCCAGGAACACCCCGCGACGCGTCGGCCGCAGGTGCGTGGCCGTGCGCTCCAGCAGGCCCAGACGCCTCAGCTCTTCGATGGCCTGACCACGCGCGGTATGACGGGCGATGTTGCCGTCAACCCAATCGAGCCGGACGCCTTCACGCGTGCGCAGGCCCAGCATCAAGTGCTCGCCGATCCGGCCGTCCGGCTCCAGGGTCTCGTCCTCGCTCAGCGGCGGATCCGGTGAGCCGGCGATGTAGGCGGCCAGGTGCGGCTTGTTCTTCCACCGTCGGCCGGCAACGTGACTCGCCGCCGAGGGCCCGACCCCAATCCAGTTCTCGTTACGCCAATACAGCACATTGTGCGCACATCGGTAATCCCTGCTTCCCGCCTCCCCCCCAAGCGCCCAGTTGCTCACCTCGTACTGCTCAAAGCCCGCGTCATCGAGGCGATCGATCACACGCTCATACATCGCCCGCTCCTGTCCCTCGTCCATCGGCTGGATCAGCCCGAGCTGCATGCGCTTCGTCAGCGGGGTGTGCGGCTCAAAGATCAGGCTGTAGCACGACAGATGCGTCGGGCCCAGCGCGAGCGCCGCGTCAAGGTCCGCGTCGAGCTCCGCAAGCGTCTGGCCGGGGATCGCGAAAATCAGGTCGAGGTTGATGTTCTCGATCCCCGCCGACCGGGCGATGCCCACGGCCCGGCCGACCGACGCCGGCTCATGCCAGCGCTCAAGCGCCTTCAGCAGTCGCCCCTGGAAGCTCTGGGCGCCCATTGACAAACGGTTCACCCCGCCCGCAGCCAGCGCGTGGGCGAGCGCCGGCGTGAGCGTCTCCGGGTTCGCCTCGACGGTGAACTCCTCGACCCGTCCCAGCAGGCTCAACTCGCGCATCGCCGCCAGCAGCCGCGACCACTGCTCGACCGCCAGCAGCGTCGGTGTGCCGCCGCCCACGAAGATCGTACGCGGGCTCAGGCAATACCCCCCCGCCCGGGCGGTGAGCTCACGGATCACGGCATCCGTGAATGCCGCATGCCGCGGCCGGGCACGCTCCACGATGCTGTAGAAATCGCAGTAGTGGCACTTGTGCGCGCAGAACGGCACGTGCATGTAAAGTCCCGCGACCGACGGCCCCGGGGAAAACCCCGTGCCGGCTCGACATGGAAGCGCAGCCCGGCCGGCGGTAGAGTCACAAGGTTCGCCCGCGTCGGCGGCCAAATCAGGGATTCGAGAACGCGTCATGGACGTCTGGCTCGTCATGATCGGGTGCCAGGGGCGGCGGAGACGCTTCGCGCTGCCGCAACGCGAGATCGTAGTGGGCCGGGCACGCGATTGCGAACTCCGCGTCGCCCTGCCGTGCGTCTCGCGGCGGCACTGCATGCTCGAGCGCGACGAGCATGGCTCGCTGGTGGTCCGCGACCTGGGCTCACTCAACGGCACCTGGATCAATGGCCGACGCGTCGAGCAGGCCCGCCTCACCGCGGGGGATCGCCTGCGCATCGGGCCCGTGGTCTTCGAGCTCATGCCCGATCTCGCAGCGCCGAGCGATCACACCGCCGCCGAGGTGGTCGTCGCCGGAACCGAGCGATGACGCCATGACGGCACGCATCTGAGAACGTGTAAAGCCGTGCCACACAGCACGCCGAAGGCTGCTGTCTCCGATCAACCCCGAATCGCCCAAGCACACAACACAGGGTGCCACGGCTTGACCGCGAAGCGGCAAGCCGTGCGATCGCCGGCAAACGCCGGGTGCCACACAGCACGCCGAAGGCTGCTGTGTGCCATCAACCCTGGATGGACGCAGCACACGGCGGTTCACAAACGAACCACCACGCACAGCCCCCACCGGCTGCGACGCGGCTATGTGGCCGGCGTAGCGGGCGTGGTGGGCGTCCCGGGCGCGGCGGGCGTGGCGGGGGGGGCCGACTCGGCCTGGGACTGGCTTCTGGCGGGCACCGCCACGCGGCTCTGGCACTGCCGGCAGCGAACCACCTTGCCGCGCGCGCTCTCGGAGACGGTCAGCGTCGCGCGGCACTTCAGATTGGGGCAGATGATGCGGAAGGTCGGGTCGCTGGGCATGGCTCGTCTCCCGGGGCTGACTACGGCGCCTCCGGTGGGGGTATCGGGTCGGGACCGCCCCGACTTGAGTGCGTGGCCGGCCTGCTGGTCCAAAGCCGGCGTTACGGATTTGCGGGTCGGGATCACCAGAGGGTCTATAACTCTTTTTATGACAGGCGACAATGGCGATAACTTGTTGTTTGATGGGCGTTTCAGCGTTACAATCGGTCGTTTGCATCGCCATTGACGTATTCATCGAAGCAGCCGAGGTTTGATCGTGGGCGTGAAGCAAGCGGATAAGACAGGCACTGGCAGAAAGTTGGACTCGGTCGTGGTCCGCTTCGCCGGCGACTCCGGCGACGGCATGCAGCTTGCCGGCACCCAGTTCACCGACACCTCCGCCATCTTCGGCAACGACGTCGCCACACTCCCCGACTTCCCCGCCGAAATCCGCGCCCCCGCCGGAACCGTCCCCGGCGTCTCAGGCTTCCAGATCAACTTCGCCAGCGAGGACATCTACACACCAGGCGACAAGGTCAACGCCCTGATCGCCATGAACCCCGCCGCCTTCAAAGCCCACATCCGCGACGTCGAGGACGACGGCATCGTCATCGTCAACGACTCCGAATTCGAAAAACTCAACCTCCGCAAAGCCGGCTACACCGACGGCTACAACCCCGTCGAGGACGAGCACTACCTCCAGAAGTACCGCATCTTCCGCGTGCCCATCACCCGACTGAACACCGAAGCCCTCGCGGACTCCGGCCTCGGCGCCAAGGACG
>SLDI01000710.1:0-6117 GCA_007125385.1 Phycisphaeraceae bacterium
GCGACGAGATCGTCGAGGCGATGCAGCAGACCGACGCGCTGCTGGGCTGGTTCATCGAGCGCGTGCGTGAGCTGTGGCGGCGCGACGCCGGCGAGGCGGACGAGCTGTACGTGATCGTCACCACCGACCACGGCATGCGCGAGCTGGAGGTGCTGGTGCATCCGAACCGGCTGACGCGGCTCTGGCCCGACGATGAGCCGGGCGTGACCTTCGTCACCGGGGCCAACGTGGGTCACGTGCATCTCGACGGCGTCGACGACGAGCAGCGGTGGGCGCGGATCGACGCGCAGGTGCGCCAGGCGGGGCAGGAGAATGACTTTATCGACGCTTACCGCCGCGACGACCTGCCCAAGCGGTGGCGCTACGCCCACCGGCACCGCACAGGCGACCTGGTGCTCGTGCTGGCGCCCGGGTACACGTTCAACCGCCTGCCGCGCACGGTGACGGCGTCGGCGCGTCAGTTGGGCACGATGCGTGGGATGCACGGCTACGACCCGGCCGAGGACGAGCAGATGCTGGGCTTGGCCGTGATGGCGCGCTGGCCGGCGGGCCTTGGCGGGCGGGAGGTGGAAAGGGTCGATGCGCGGGTGATGCACGCGCTGGTGGCGCGGCTGCTGGGCGTTGAGCCGGCCGCCGGGGCGATGCAGGCGGCGGGCGCGTGGGGGCTGGAGCCGTGACGTCGGGCCGGTGCCGCCCGGATGTGAAGCTCAATTGCCGACGGTTTCCAGCGGCAGGCCGGGGGCGTGCTGGAAGACCTCCGGCTCGATGTCCAGGATCAGCGGCGCGTCCTCGTCGGGCTGGATGGAGAAGCTGGACCAGGGGATGACGAAGAGCTTGGAGCGGTCGGTCGCCTGCGGGGGCGAGGCCTCGCCGGCGACCAGGGCGTAGGCGATGGAGCCCTGGGCGACGTCGATGACCAGGTCGGCGATGTGTCCGAGGCGGTCGCCGCGGCGGTTGCGGATGCTGCGATGCAGGAGCGTGGTGGCGGGTGAGACGCTGTGATTTGCCATGGCCAGGCCCTTTCCAAATGGGGAGCGGCGGCGGCGGATCCGGTCGGTGGTCCCGGCCCCGGCGGAGCGAGCGAAGTGAGCCGGCGCACTGGACTGAAGCGCTTCGAGAGCAATCCCGGTGCCAGGGGATGGGGCATGTCCCGGCGGCGGATCGAGTCGCCCGCCCGAAGGCTCTGACGTGCGCCCCGCGGGGCCGGGCTCCGGCGGCGCAGGAGCCCACCCCGGGGAAGCGCCCGGGATGAAGATGTAATTCTTTCGGCTGAAGTTGTAACGGCTGCTGCCTCCGGAGCAGGCATCCCGCCGCGCGCGCCTCGCCCCGGCCGGTGGCGGCAACGCATCTGCTTCCGCCGCCGGTGCGGGCAACCCCCAGCCCGGGGACCGGCGGGCACCGAAAAGCCGTTGATGAACAGGTGGCGGTACATGGGTTGCATGGGCTTGTCGGGCACGGGCGGGGCATCGGGGCCAGACTCCGACGGGACGCGGCACGACATGGCACAGACGGTCCTGATCACAGGCGGAGCCGGGTTCATCGGCTCGCACCTGGCCCAGCGGCTGCTCGCCGCGGGCCACCGCGTCCGTGCCCTGGACAACCTCGCCGAGCAGGTGCACGGTCCCGATGCCGGTCGGCCGGAGCATCTGCACGAGCAGGTCGAGCTGATCCGCGGCGACGTGCTCGAGCCCGACGACCTGCGCCGGGCGCTGGCGGGCGTCGACGCCGTCTGCCACCTCGCCGCGCTCGTGGGCGTGGGCCAGAGCATGTACCGGATGGGGGCCTACACGCGCGTGAACCAGCTCGGCACGGCCCGGCTGCTCGAGGCGATCGTCGAGCGCGGCGGCGTCGGCCGGCTGGTCGTGGCCTCGAGCATGAGCGTCTACGGCGAGGGGCTGTACGTCGACGAGCGGGGCCGGCCCGCGACGGGCGCGACACGCCAGCTCGAGGCCCTGCGACGCGGGCAGTTCGAGCCGGTCGACGATCGCGGCCGGCCCCTGCGCCCCATGCCCACGCCCGAGGACAAGCCCACGGAGCTGGCGTCGGTCTACGCCCTGTCCAAGTACGCCCAGGAGCGGCTGGCGCTGATCACCGGACAGGCGTACGGCATCCCCACGGTCGCGCTGCGGTTTTTCAACGTCTACGGGCCGCACCAGGCGCTGTCCAACCCGTACACGGGCGTGCTGGCGATCTTCGCCTCGCGGTTGCTCAACGGTCGGCCGCCGATCGTCTACGAGGACGGTCGGCAGATGCGCGACTTCGTGAGCGTGCATGACGTGGCGCGGGCGTGCGAGCTGGCGCTGCAGGCTGAGGGCGCGCCGGGGCAGGTGATCAACGTCGGGTCCGGCCAGCCGCGCACCGTGCGGGAGGTGGCCGCGGCGTTGGCGTCGATGCTGGGGCGTGACGAGGTGGGGGCGGAGGTCAGCGGGCGGTACCGCGTCGGCGACGTGCGGCACTGCTTTGCGGACATTGCGCGGGCGCGTCGGGTGCTGGGCTTTGAGCCGGCGGTGTCGTTCGAGGCGGGGCTGGAGGAACTGGGCGCGTGGGTGGCGCGGCAGGGGGCGCAGGACCGCGTCGAGCAGGCGCATGGTGAACTCGATGCGCGAGGGTTGACCGTATGATCGCCAAGGCTGGCTCCAACATGGCCCCGGCGCTGATCACCGGCGGCGCGGGATTCATCGGGACGAACCTGGCCCATCGGCTCTTGAGCGCCGGCCGGCCGGTGCGCGTGCTGGACAACCTGGCGCGCGAGGGCGTGCAGCGCAACGTGGCGTGGCTGCGGGCGCGGCATGGCGAGCGGCTGGCGGTGGAGATCGCCGACGTGCGCGACGACGCCGCCGTGCGCCGCGCGGTCGCGGACGTCGGGCAGGTCTACCACTTCGCCGCGCAGGTGGCGGTGACGAGGAGCCTGCACGAGCCGGTCGAGGACTTCGAGGTCAACGCCCGCGGCACGCTGCACGTGCTCGAGGCCCTGCGGCAAAGGCCCGACCCGCCGCCGCTGCTGTTCACCTCCACCAACAAGGTGTACGGCCGGCTGGAGGAGCTGGGGCTGCGCGGTTTCGCGACCCGCTATCGCCCGGTCGACCCGGGCGTAGGCCGCGACGGCATCGCCGAGCAGCAGCTCGCCTTTCACAGTCCCTACGGCTGCTCCAAGGGCGCCGCGGACCAGTACGTGCTCGACTACGCCCGCAGCTACGGCCTGCCGGCGATCGTGTTCCGCATGAGCTGCATCTACGGCCCGCACCAGTGCGGCTGCGAGGACCAGGGCTGGGTCGCCCACTTCCTGCGCACCGCGATGAGCGACGAGCGGCTGACGGTCTACGGCGACGGCCGGCAGGTGCGTGACGTGCTGTTCGTTGACGATCTCGTCGAGGCCATGGCCCTGGCGATGCGGCACGTCAACCGCACCGCGGGCCGGGCGTTCAACGTCGGCGGCGGGCCGAGCAACACGCTGAGCCTGCTGGAGCTGATCGAGATGATCGGGCGCCTGAAGGGCGCGCCGCCGGCGGTGGCGTTCGACGCCTGGCGGCCGGGCGATCAACGCTACTACGTCTCGGACATCCGGCGCTTCCAGGAGCGGACCGGCTGGCGGCCGCGCGTCAGCGTGCGCGAGGGCGTGGCCCGGCTGTACGCCTGGCTGGCGTCGAGCAGCGGCGCAGCCCTGCGCGTCGATGCGTCGGCACGCACCCTGGCATAGCCGGAGGACGCGACGTGGTCACCGCACGCTGTTGACGAAACGAAGAACCGCGAAGGAGCGAAGCAAGCGAAGTGACGAAGTTGCAGGGGCGAGCTTTGTCGGACACCGACGTGCGGCGTTTTCGTCGCGGCCCGGATGCAGGGTGGGTAGAGCGAAGGTCCATCGGCGCATCACTCGCACCATCCGGCGCCCAGGCACTGGCGGGCAAGCCGCCAGTGGCACCCGGTGACAGACTTTGTCAGAGAAAGCCTGAGCAGACTTGATCTCCTTCGCGCCCTTCGCCCGCTTCGCGTCTTCGCGGTTCCGCGCAGGCATTAAAGGGGACGATCGATGAGCGATTCGGCCAGTGTTGCAGCGACGGCGGGGCAGGCGGTCACCATGACCGCGGCACAGCTTGTCGCGCCGCGGCGCGTCGAGCTGACACGATCGACGCTTGCCCCGCCGGGGCCCGGGCAGGTGCGCGTGGCGGTCCAGGGCTGCGGCGTCTGCGCGTCGAACGTGCCGGTGTGGGAGGGTCGGCCGTGGTTTACGTACCCGCTGGCCCCGGGCCAGCCTGGCCACGAAGCGTGGGGTCGCGTCGAGGCGGTGGGGCCGGGCGTCGCGTCGCTGGCGGTGGGCCAGCGGGTGGCGTTTCTCAGCGAGCACGCCTACGCCAGCCACGACCTGGCCGAGGCGCCGATGGTCGTGCCGCTGCCCGAGGCGCTCGATGGCGAGCCGGTGCCGGCCGAGCCGCTGGGCTGCGCGATGAACATCTTCCGGCGCAGCGACATTCGCGCCGGGCAGCGCGTGGCGCTGGTGGGCGCGGGGTTCCTGGGGCTGCTGCTGGCGCGCCTGGGCAAGCTGGCCGGGGCGCGCGTGATTGCCGTGTCGCGCCGCCCCGGGGCGCTGGCCCTGGCCCGGCAGATGGGCGCGGCCGAGACGGTGGTGCACGCCGATGACGACGAGGCGGTGGTCGAGGCGATCAGCGGTGCGACGGGCGGCGAGCTGTGCGACGCGGTCGTCGAGGCCACGGGCAAGCAGCGGCCGCTGAGCCTGGCGGCGCGGCTGGCGCGCGTGCGCGGGCGGCTGATCGTCGCGGGCTATCACCAGGACGGCCGGCGCGAGGTGGACATGCAGTTGTGGAACTGGCGCGGGCTGGACGTGATCAACGCCCACGAGCGCGACCCGGGCGTCTACCGCCGCGGCATGCAGGAGGCGATCCAACTGCTGCGCAGCGGGCGGCTGGACCCGCGGCCGCTGTACACGCACGTCTTTCCGCTGGCCCGGCTGGACGAGGCGCTGGAGGTGACGCGCCAGCGGCCGGCGGGGTTCGTCAAGGCGCTGGTGATGATGCAGGAGGCCGCATGAACGTGCTGATGACCGGCGATGCCGTCGGTGGCGTGTGGAGCTATGCGATGGAGCTGGCCCGCACGCTGCGCCCGCGGGGCGTGCGCATCATGCTCGCGACGATGGGCCCGGCGCCGAGCCAGGCGCAATGGGGCGAGGCGCGCCGCGCCGGCGTGGAGCTTCACCCGAGCACGTACCGCCTGGAGTGGATGGACGAGCCCTGGGACGACGTCGACGCGGCCGGGCGGTGGCTGCTGGAGCTCGCGCGGCAGTACGAGCCGGCGGTGGTGCATCTGAACGGCTATGCGCATGGGCCGCTGCCGTGGCGGTCGCCGGTGGTCGTGGTGGGGCACTCCTGCGTGTGGTCGTGGTGGCGGGCGGTGCATGGGTGCGATCCGCCGGGCGAGGCGTGGCGGCGGTATCGCGAGGCGACGCGGCGGGGGCTGGCGGCGGCGGCGGAAGTGGTGGCGCCGACGCGGGCGATGCTGCGGGCGTTGCGTGCGTGCTACGGCCTGCCGGCAGGAGGGCGGGTGATCCCCAACGGCCGCGACGCCGGGCGGTTCACACCTGGCGCCAAGCGGCCGATGGTCCTCGCCGCCGGCCGGCTGTGGGACGAGGCCAAGAACATGCGCGCCCTGGAGGCGGTGGCCAGCGGCATCGACTGGCCGGTGTGCGTCGCCGGCGATCAGCGCCACCCGGTCACCGGCGAGCTGCCGGCCACGGGCGTGCGGCAGCTCGGCCGACTGACGCCCGATGCGCTGGCCCGGCAGCTCGCGGCGGCGTCGATCTACGTCCTGCCGGCGCGATATGAGCCGTTCGGCCTCGGCCCGCTGGAGGCGGCGCTGGCCGGCTGCGCGCTGGTGCTGGGCGACATCGACTCGCTGCGCGAGGTATGGGCCGACGCGGCGCTCTACGTCGACCCCGACGAGCCGGGGGCGCTCGGCGCGGCCCTGACGTCGCTGATCCGCAACCCGGCGCGGCGGCAGGCGCTGGCGCAGGCGGCGCGGACGCGGGCGCTGGCGCTGAGCCCGCGGCGCATGGCCGAGGCTTATCAGCATCTCTACGAGCAACTGGCGGCCGCCCCGGCCCGCGCC
>SLDI01000084.1:0-6113 GCA_007125385.1 Phycisphaeraceae bacterium
CGGCTCGCCGGGTGGTGGCGCGCAGGTGAGCAGTTTCACCGCCATCCCCGAACCGACGTCACTGGCGCTGGTGGGTCTCGGCGGCGCGGTGCTGATGTTGCGTCGGCGAGGCCACGCGTAAAAGTTCGCACACACACACAAACGGTGGAGGGCCGTGATCGCACGACCCTCCATTTTTTTTGAGTTGATTGTCACGGGATCGGTCGGGTTGCTGGCGTGAAGGAGCCGCGCATGAGGTCATGCATCGGGTATCGCGTTTGGATGGTGCTGCTTCTTGGGACGATGATCGGTGCGGCGGCTGGTTCGCCGGCGCGGGCGGAGCCGGCGCGCGGAGCAGGCGGGGTGGACATTCGTTTCGAGCTCGATGAGCCGAGGTACGTCACCCTCGTCATCGAGGACGACAGCGGCGAGCGCGTGCGTAATCTCGTGTCGGAGCAGCGTTTTGCGGCCGGCGAGCACACGGTGGTGTGGGATGGCTACGACGACGGTCGGATGGATCACGACCGGAATCTGTTTCTGCGTTACCGCACCGAGCCCGGCGAGTACCGCGTGCGGGGTATCGTGCATGACGGGGTCGAACTGGTGTACGAGTTTCCGATCCAGAGTCCGGGCGACCCGCCGTGGCACACGCCGGACGGCCGGGGGGCGTGGCTGGCGGACCATACGCCGGCGTCGGCGGCGCTTTACCTGCCCGCGGATTCCGGCGCCCCGCATGAGCCGGGCCAGGCCCAGGTGCTCATCGCCAGCCTCGTGGCCGAGAGCGGCGACGCGCTGGCGTGGGTTGATCTCGACGGCCAGCGCCTGGGCGGGCAGAAGCTCTTCGGCTGGCGCGGCGGCACAGCGCTGGCGCGGGCCCTGGGCGAGCGGCCCGACGAAAACGTCTACGCCTATTCGCTCGTGCCGCGTCCACAGATGTATCGCGTCAAGAGTCTGCGCAGCGATCGAGGCTACGACATTGTCTACGAGCACGAACTCGATGAGCCAATCGCCGACCACTGGATGCAGCGGCAGGGCATGTCCCTGGCCGTGCATGGCCGGCTGGGCGTAATCTCCAGCCCCAGCGAAGACCGCCTGATCTTCATCGAGCTCGACGAAGGACGTGAAGTCGGCACGGCGGACCTCCCCGCGCCCCGGGGCCTGAGCTTCGCCGACGGCGAGTATCTGGACGTCCTCAGCGGGGCGCGACTGCTGCGCTACCGCGTGCAGTGGCAGCCGGGCGAAGCGGTGGCAGCGGAGCGCGTGCGCGTGATGATTGACGAGCGCCTGGAGGCGCCTCACGCCATCGCCCGGGGCCCCGGCGGCGAGCTGTACATCTCCGACCATGGCGACAGCCACCAAATCAAGGTCTTCACCGACGAAGGCTCGTTCGTCCGGGCGATCGGCGAGGCGAACAACGGGCGGCTGGACCTGGGCGAGATCTACAACGAACGCAACATGCACTACCCGGGGCAGGTGGCGGTCGACCCGAACGGGCGCGTGTGGGTGCCCGAGAACAGCAACGCCCCGCGCCGCGTCAGCCACTGGAGCACCGAAGGCGAGTTTCTTGGGGCGGACTACGGCCCACCTTGGTACGGCGGCGGCGGCACGCTCGACCCGCGCGACAAAACGCGCTTCTACTACCAGCTCGGCGGGCCGCTGGAATGGAAGCTGGATTGGGACGAAGGTACGGCCGTGCCCAAACGCCGCTACCAGGACGACGACTACGGCGGGGACATCCTGCGCGGCGGCAACGACCGGGCGGAGCGGCCCATCTACGTCAACGGCCGACAGTACATGACCAACTCGTGGAACACCGGCCTGCGCTACAACAGCGGCGGATCTCTGTACATGTGGCACGAGGACCGCATCGTGCCCGTCGCCTGGGCGGGCAACCTCGCCCACCTGCTCGACGAACGCCGCCGCGCCCGTCTGCGCTACCGCGAGGAGCTCGAGGCGTTCTACGAGGAGCAGCTCAACCCCCACAACCGCTACGGCGACCCCTACTGGGTCATCTGGACCGACCGCAACTTCGACCACCACGTCCATCCCGATGAGCTGGAGGTGATCCCCGTCCGGTTCGATCTGAACCTGATCATGGGCGCCGCCTTCTTCGACGACCTGGCCATCACGGACTGGATCGGCATGCACCTGCCCGCGCCCGCGTCGTTCACCGACGACGGCGTACCGGTGTACGACACCAGTGCGTTTCACGTGATCGCGGGCTACACGTTGCGCAGCACGGGGCACAACTGGGTCGGCCGCGAGGACGAGGGCCGCGTCATCCTCAGCGGTGACTGGGCGATCCGGCTGTACCACCATCACCATTCGCGGGCCGGCAAGCGCATCCAGGGCTGGCGCGGCGGCACGCGGCGGTGGACCTATCCCATCGAGCACGACAGGCCGCAGGAGCCGGGGCAGATCGTGCAGCCGACGCGGGTGCTGGGCCCGCCCATTCAGCCGCGGCACGGTGACGCGGGCGCGTTCATCGCGATCAACGGCGAGATGGGCAACATCTTTCTTGTGACGGACGACGGCCTGTTCCTCCAGACGCTCGGCGGCGACGTGCGGAACACGCCGCCGCTACAGGATGCGGACATCGAGCGCGGCGACGTGATCGAAAACATCACGTTTCGCCAGGAGCATTTCCGCCCGACCATCACGGGAACCGAGGATGGCGAGGTCTATCTGGTCGCGGGGCATGAGTTTTCGGCGATCTTCCGGATCGCCGGGTTTGACAGCGTCGAGCGCCGCGAGTTCGGCAGCGTGACGCTCGCCGCCGACGCCCTGGCGGATCTTCCGCCGGTCGTCGTGCGGGATCTGGACGACGCCGGCCGGCAGACCAAGCGGGTGTCCATCACGCCCGAGCCGGCTCATGTCAACGGCAAGCTCGACGACTGGCCGGCCGACACGCAGTGGGTCGAGATCGACCGCCAGGTGTCGGCGGCGGCGCGCGTCGCCGGTGATCGGCTCGTGCTCGGCTACCGCACGGGTCGCACCGACGCCCTGGCCAACCACGCCGACGACCTTCGCTTTCTGTTCAAGGGCGGCGGCGCCGTGGACCTGATGCTGCGCGTCGAGCCCGACGACGACACCGGCGCGGTCCGCCCGGGCGACCTGCGCCTGACGGTGGCGCGGATCGACGGGGCATACCGGGCCGTGCTCGCGCGACAGGTCGCTCCCGCAGCGGCCGACGGCGCCGCGGTGCACTACGAGTCGCCCGTGGGCGAGGTGCGCTTTGACGAGGTGGTGGATGTCAGCGACCAGGTGCAGGTGGCTCAGCGCGACGGCGACGTGGAGGTGGCGGTGGCGTTGGAGCTGCTGGGTCTGCGGCCGGAGCCGGGCCAGACGCACCTGGCAGACCTGGGCGTGCTGCGCGGCGAAGGGCCGCAGACCGTCCAGAGACTCTACTGGCACAACCGGGACACGGCGATCGTCAGCGACGTGCCCGCCGAGGCTCGGCTGCGGCCGGGGCGTTGGGGTCAGTGGCGCTTCGGCGCTCAAAATCAGGATTGAGTTTGCCGGCCTCGTCGTCAACGACGAGGGTGACCTGGCGTGGACGGCAGCACTCGCGACATTCGGCGTTGCGCCGCTACGGCCGCCAGCGATACATCAGCGATTTGCCGCGGTAGTTTTCCTCGACGAGGATGATGTATTCGCCGCCGGCACGCCGATGGGCCGCCATGCCCGTGAGCAGGTCGATCCAGCCGGTGGCGTCCACCCCGCCCACCTCGGGGCCCGGATCAAGCACGCCGACCTGCTCGCCATCGGACATGCGATTGATCCAGACGCGCCCCCGCTCCTGCCAGCCGCCGGTGAACACGTAGTCGCCGGCCGCCGCCATGGTGCCCGCCTTGTCGCCGGCGCCCGGCGTGAAGCGGACCGGGTCATCGTCGTTGCCGGCGAGGTAGCCGTGATAGATGAACACCTCGTCGATGTGCCGCATGTTCCGGCCCTGCTCGGCGACGACCAGGATGTCGCGCTCGCGGTCGTACCAGACGCGGGCCGGCTGCTGCACAGGCTCGGGCACGTCCATCTTCGTCACCGCGTCGGCGCTGTAGCTCGGGTTGCCGTGCTCATCCAAACCCTGGAAGTGATAGCGGAAGAACCCGTAGGGCATCCAGATGTCGCCGGCGCTGTCCACCCAGAACGGTCCTGACTGGACGTGCTCGGTGTTGGGCATGTATTCCGAGGTGTCGTACTGCCCGTCGCCCGCGAGGTCGCGCCAGATGAAAGGCTCCTCGGGTCGATCCGGCGGCCAGGTCTTCGTGGTGCGGTACAGCGGCCCGTCCCACTGCATGATCAGGCCGGAGGGCACGGCGATCTCGCCGTCCCATCGGAAGATGTTGATGAAGTTGCTGGCGAACATGCCGCCGACGAACATGAAGCGCTCGCCTTCGAGGTACACGATCTGCGGCGAGGTCAGGCCATGCTCGCCCTGCTGCTTGACGAACGTCAGGCCGCGCGGGTCGTCGGGATACGTCTGGCGATCGAGCGTGTAATGGGTCCAGTCCGCCTCGCTGCCGGGGTCGGTGCGGTCGTAGTCCATCTCGAAGCGTTCCTGGATGCCCCAGATCGTTTCGGCGTCGTTACTCGGATCGGGATACGCCAGGTCGCAGAAGAACAGGCCGTAGATCTGCCAGTTCAGCTCGCCCTCGAGCGTCAGCGATCGGATGACGGTGCCCATCTCGCTGATGCCCACGTAGATGTTGTTCTGGGCGTCCATGCCGATGCCGCGGATGCCCCAGAACTTGGTCGGCGTGACTTCGCCGGGCGTCCCGGCCCGGATGCCGCCGCGCTCACCGAACTCGCGCACCAGCGCGGGCTGGTCCGGGTCCGTGATGTCGTAGAAAAGGACCTGCTGTCGCGGGCTGGTGCCGGAGCAGGCGATCATGAGCGTCCCGTCGTTGGCGGTGGCGATGGCGGTCGGCTCGTAAAGACCCGGAAACTCGACCCGCTGCCCGTCGCGCTCGATGTGCTGGGGGATGATGTCGCGCTCGTTGTTCTCCGGCTCGAACCATTCGACGACGATCTCCCACTGTCGACCCTGCTGATCCGTGGTCTTGAGGCTGTTGGGCTCGAGGTTTTCGTTGCCGACGACCTCGCCGTCGCGGTAGTGGCCGTAGCGTCGGCCGCCCTCGTCCCAGTGGCTCCAGGTGTAGACGGTGCCGTCCTCCTTGACGCCCATGTGGATGATGAAGTTCTGCACCCACGCCCCATCGCCGCCGAAGCTGTTGCCCACCCAGCTTGTCCGGTAGTCGAGGGCTGCGCTTTCTGCCATCTCAAGCTCCTCGGCCGCGACCGTCAAGGCGAAGCTGTGGATCAGCAATGCCACCATCAGTTGACGCAACCATCGGCCGCCAATCGTCATGCTGTGCATCACCGTTACTCCCTTGGCACCGGCATTATTGCCGGACATCGAAACAGGTGGTTCGGCCGATGTAGTCGATCGGCTCGTCGACGAACACCGCACAGGTTTCCAGGTGATCATGGCGGAAGAATGATTCGGTGCCCTTCGGAAACGGCATCTGCGCGTCCTTCCACCACGCGCAGTTGTGAATCATGGCGATCATCGGCCGCGGCCGATCGGATCGGTTCGTCATCCCACGATGCCACATCCGGACGTCGCGAATCAGCACATCGCCGGCATGAACCACCGGCTGCACGGGCGCCGCCACCGCACGCTGCGCCGCCAGACGATCAGCCGCCACCCGTATGTTGCCGTCCTGAATCGCAATCGACGTATCCAGATGCGTGCCCGGCCACAGCTCCGTCGAACCGTTCTCCGGCCCCATGTCCACGACCGGGACATTGACCACAAGACCATAGGCAGGATGCGCATGCTCCAGGTTCGGCCAGAGCTGACCGATGTCGGCATGGACTGGCTGCGTTTCAGAGCCGGGGAGGTTCGTGTTGCCGCTGTAAAACGTGTTCTTCACGCCCCGGCCCAGAACCCCTTCCGTCACGTCGATGACCAGGTCGTTCAGCAGAACGTCCCTGAAAAGAAATGGCGCAAATGGCGGCGGATCCTGCTGTAGATGGCCGGCCGTGAACTGGGTGGGTACTTCGTCTCGGGAGAGAATTTGCTCCACATCCTCGAGCATCCGATGCCACAGGACTTCCACGTGCGCCGTGTC
>SLDI01000423.1:0-6105 GCA_007125385.1 Phycisphaeraceae bacterium
ACAAGCTGCTGATCCACCTGAACCGCCTCATGGCCGACGAAATTCACGCCACCACCGCTTGACAGGAAACACAGTCGCTTCGGGACAAGCCGTGGCACCCCCACTCCTGCGGTTTTCGGACGGAGCCTAGATTTCCACCAGCATCCGCGACGGCTCCTCCACCGCCTCCTTGAGCCGGCGCAGGAAGCTCACCGCCTCGCGGCCATCGATGATGCGATGGTCGTAGGTCAGCGCCACGTACATCATGGGGCGGACCTTCACCTCGCCGTCGACGACGACGGCCCGCTGCTGGATCGCGTGCATGCCAAGGACGCCGGACTGCGGCGGGTTGAGGATGGGCGTGGACATCAGCGAGCCGAACACCCCGCCGTTGGTGATGGTGAACGTGCCGCCGGTGAGCTCGTCGAGCTGAAGCTTGTTGTCGCGGGCCCGCTTGCCGAAGTCGCCGATGGCGACCTCGATCTCGGCGAAGCTCTTGCGCTCGGTGTTGCGCAGCACGGGCACGACCAGGCCGCGCTCCGTGCTCACGGCGATGCCGATGTCGTAGTAGTTCTTGTAGACGATGTCCTGGCCGCGGATCTCGGCGTTGACGGCCGGGTACTGCTTCAGCGCATCGATCGCCGCCTTGACGAAGAACGACATGAAGCCCAGCCGCACGCCATAGCGCTTCTCGAAGGTTTCCTTGTAGCGGTTGCGCAGGTCCATCACCGCCTGCATGTCCACCTCGTTGAAGGTGGTGAGCATGGCGGCGTTCTGCTGCGCCTCGACCAGGCGCTGGGCGATGCGCCGGCGCATCGGGCTCATGGGCACGACTTCTTCTTCGCGCCCCGGCTCGCCATCGGTCGAGGCGGGCGCGGCGGCGGCGGAGGCGGCGGTGGCGGTGGGCTCCTCGGCCTCGCGCGGCTCGGCGGCGGGCGGGGCGGTCTGCTGCTCGACGCGCTGCTGGACCTCCTCGCGCTGCTCGAGATGCTTGAGCACGTCCTGCTTGAGCACGCGCCCGCCGGGGCCGGTGGGCTCGACCTGCTCCGGCCGCACGCCGTACTCGTCCATCAACCGCTGGGCCGCAGGCATGATGCGCAGCTCCTGCTCCGCGCCCGCGGTGGACTTGCCCGCCCCGTCAGCCGCTTGCGGCTTCGCGGAGGCTTTCGACGATGGTTGCGACTCCCCCGACTCCCCCACCGCTTGCGGCTTCGCGGCACCCTGCGACTGCTTCGCCTGCTCCCCCTTCTCCGCGGACGTCCCCTTCTCCGCAGACTTGCCCTTCTCCGCCGCCGCCTGCCCGTTCTCGTCCAGGTAGCCGATGACCTCGCCCACCTTCGCCTGGTCACCCTGCTTCTTGACCTGCTCGCCGACCACCCCGTCGCTGGGCGCCGGCAGTTCCACCGTCACCTTGTCCGTCTCGATCTCGACGATGGGCTCGTCCTTCTTCACCGCTTCCCCGGCGCCCTTGAGCCAGCGGCCAATCTCCACCTCCGTGATCGACTCGCCCACCTCGGGCACCTTCAGTTCAAGCCCCATCGTCCGATTCTCCCTGCGTCATGGATCCGCGTCGTGATCAGCCACAGAAGCACAAAGCGAAGGCAGATAAGGAAGCCAGGAAACCAGGAAAGCGTGGGCGACGTGGCCCCGTGCTGGCCCGCTTTCTTCTTCCTCTCTCTTGTCTTGTTCTTCTCTTCTCTGTGCTCTCTGTGCCTCGGTGGTTATTCTTCCGCCTCCTCGCCGAACGCCTCGGCGATGAGCCTGGACTGCTCGAGCTGGTGGGCGGCGCGCGAGCCGGTCGCCGGGCTCGCCGACTCCGCCCGCGTGACGCCCTCAAAATCAAATCGGTCCAGCAACCGCTTGCAGAACAGTCTTTTCAGATAAGGCCAGGCCCCCATGTTCTCCGGCTCCTCCTGCACCCAGAACACCGGCGTGTCCTTGCGATACGACTTCAGCGCCGCCGCCAGCTCGTCCCGGCCAAGCGGGTAGTACTGCTCCAGCCGCACGATCGCCACGTCCTCACGCTGCTGCTTCTCGCGATGCTCGGCCAGCTCGTAGTAGATCTTGCCCGAGCACAGCAGCACGCGCGACACGTCCTTGCCCTGCCTGTCCGGGTCGCCCAGCACCCGCCGGAAGCGCCCCGTCGCCAGCTCGTCGAGCGACGACGTCGCCCGCGTGTGGCGCAGCAGGGACTTGGGGCTCATCACCACCAGCGGCTTGCGCCACGGCCGAACCACCTGCCGCCGCAGCAGGTGGAAGTACTGCGCCGGCGTCGAGGGGTTGCACACCTGGATGTTGTCCTGCGCCGCCTGCGTCAGGAAGCGCTCCAGCCGCGCCGAGCTGTGCTCCGGCCCCTGGCCCTCGAAGCCGTGCGGCAGCAGCAGCACCAGGCCGCTCAAGCGCCGCCACTTGTCCTCGGCGCTGGTGATGAACTGGTCGATGATCGGCTGGGCGACGTTGACGAAGTCGCCGAACTGCGCCTCCCACATCACCAGGCCTTCCGGCCAGTCCAGGCTGTAGCCGTACTCAAAGCCCATCACGCCCGCCTCGGAAAGCGGGCTGTTGATGACCTCGACGGGCGCCTGGTCCGGCGCCAGGTTCCCCAGCGGCATGTAGCGGCGCCCGTCCTCGATGTCGTGCAGCACGGCGTGGCGCTGGCTGAACGTGCCGCGCTGGGTGTCCTGGCCGCTCAGCCGCACGCGGTAGCCCTCGACGGCGAGCGTCGCCATCGCCAGCGCCTCGGCCGACGCCCAGTCCAGCGGGCGGTCGCCGGCCGCCATCTCCCGCCGAATGCGCAGCAGCCGCTTGACCTTCGGATGCACGTTGAACTCGCCCGGGTTGCGCGTCTGCTTGTCCAGTAGCTCCTGCAAGCGCTGGCGATCCACCCCCGTGTCCACGTCGTCGACATCCACGTCGTCGCCGCCGACGTAGCTCGACCAGCGCCCCTGCAGCGCCTGCGGCCGGGTCACGTAGTTCTCGCTCCGCGCCGCCGTCAGCTCCTTCTCCAGCAGCTCCGTTCGCCGCTGGGCGATGCGCTCGGCGTCCTGCTCGCTCAGGCCGCCGAGGCGCTGAAGGTGATTGAAGTACACGTCGCGCACGCTCTCGCGCTGCTGGATCTTCTGGTACAGCAGCGGCTGGGTGAACGACGGCTCGTCGCCCTCGTTGTGCCCGCGCTTGCGGTAGCAGTACATGTCGATCACCGCGTCCCGCTTGTACCGGTTGCGGAACTCCATCGCCAGGTGCACCGCCTGGGCCACCGCCTCGGGCGATTCGCCGTTGACGTGGAAGATGGGGATCTGGAGCATGCGCGCGATGTCGGTGGCGTAGCGGCTGGAGCGCGCCTCGCGCGGGGGCGTCGTGAAGCCGATCTGGTTGTTCACCACCACGTGCAGCGTCCCGCCGACCGTGTACCCCTCCAGGTTCGAGAGGTTGAACGTCTCCTGCACGATGCCCTCGCCGGCGAATGAGGCGTCGCCGTGGATCAGCAGCACGAGCCCGCCCTCGCCGCGCTCGGGGAACTGCGCCCGGTCCTGCTTGGCGCGCATCCGCCCCAGCGCCACGGGGTTGACGTACTCGAGGTGGCTGGGGTTGAAGCACAGTGACAGGTGGATGTTCTTGCCGTGCCGCGTGCGCCAGTCGCCGGAGTAGCCCATGTGGTACTTGACGTCGCCGCGTCCCATGTAGAGGTTCGGGTCGCGGTCCTCGAACTCGCGGAAGATCTGCTGCGGGCTCTTGCCGATGATGTTCGCCAGCACGTTCAGCCGCCCGCGGTGGGCCATGCCCAGGACGATCTCCTGGATCCCCTGGTCGCCGGCGCGTTCGAAGCACAGGTCCAGCAGGGGGATGAGGCTCTCGGCCCCTTCCAGCGAGAAGCTCTTGGCGCCGGTGAACTTTCGCTGGATGAAGTCCTCGAAGATCACCGCGTCGGTCAGGCGGGTGAAGATGCGCACCTGCTCCTTGCGCGACAGCTCGATCCGGTTCTGCGTCGACTCCATGTACTCGCTGAGCCACTGGCGCACCTGCATGTTGTCGATGTGCATGTACTGCACGCCGATCTCGCCGCAGTAGGTGGCGCGGAGCTGGTCGATGATCTCGCGCAGGGTCCGGCGGTCGGGCCCGGGCATGGTGCCGGTGTGGAAGACGCGATTCATGTCCCGCTCGGTCAGCCCGTAGTAGGCCGGGTCGATCTCCACCGGCTCCTCGTTGCGGGTGCCGATGGGATCGAGCTTGGCGGCGATGTGCCCGCGCACGCGGTAGGCGCGGATGAGCTGGTCGACGCGGTCCTGGCGCGAACTGGCCTCGTCCTGGGCCCGCGCCGCCCGGCCGTTGCCCGAGGCCGGCGGCTGCGCCCGGCCGTTGTCCCCGCCAGGGTTGAAGACGCTGCGCCGCTCGAAGCTCGGGCCCAGCCGGCCGTCACGCCGCGGCTGGTCCTGCCGCCGCCACTGCTCGAACTGCGCCCGCCAGCGGCTGTCCACGGCGTCGGGGTCGTCGAGGTACGCGGCGTATAACTGCTCGACGTACGCAAGGTTGGAACAATCGGGAAGTGGGTCTTGGCCCGTCCTGGACACGGCCGAACTCCGACGGAAAGGGGATTGTCGATCACGCGGCCACACAAGCCGCCTGACACCCACCCCCACCACCGCCCTTCTCACACCACCGGCTCGCCGCACCCACTAACTTATCACATCGGGCCGCGCTCGCAGCCTTCTTAACCGCGGGAACTTGCGCGCCCGGTGAATCCCCGGCCGAACCGGGCGGAATGCTCCGCCCGCCAGCCGGGAACCTCCCTTTAATCTATGGTAGGCCCCCCGCACCCCGAAGCGAGCCGCACGCCGCAGCTTCTTGCCCCCGAACCGATCGGCCGATAAAAAGCCACCTTGGCACCCGTGGCACCGTCCTTGCCGGCGCCTCCGGCGACGGCTGAGGCGAATCCAGATCGAGAGCTTGGGCGTGCGGTGTCACTCGCGGCGCCCGCCAGTGCCCCGCCCGCACGTTCCACCGCTCCCATCCTCCGCCACACCGAGCCTCACCGTGCCCAGCCCCGCCCGCGACGAAGCCGCCACCGTCCCCGTCGCCAGCCACGGGTGGCGCGGCCGGGCCGCACGCGACTGGGCCCACCACTTCCGCGACGCCGACCCGCTCGACTGGGCACACCGGCATCACGCCCAACCCGTCAACGACCGCCCCGTCGTGCGCACCTGGTGCCTGGTCGTGGGCAAGCACGTGCTCTACCTCAAGCATTTCGCCGGCCCGCGCGACGCCCCGGGCCTGCTCGATCGCCTGCGCTGGCAGGTCCACCACCGCGCCCGCCGCATCGCCCGCACCACCGACCGTCTCCGCGCCGCCGGCTTCCACGCCCCGCGCACCATCCTCGTCGCCCGACGCCGCCGCGGCCTGGCCGTCGAGCAGCTTCTCATCACCGAGCAAATGCCCGGCCGACCCTGCGCCAAGCTGCTGCGCGACCCCGACCCCGCCCGCGCCCACGCCGTCGCCCGCGCCGCCGGCGATACCCTCGCCCGCCTGCACAACGCCGGCTACGTCCACGGCGAGCCGCACCTGGCCAACCTCCAGCTCACCGCCGACGGGCAGATCGGCTGGCTCGACAACGACCGCACCCGCCGACGCCCCCTGCTCAACGCCCGCTACGTCCGCTGGCGCAACCTCACCCGCATGCTCCGCGACATCCTGCGCGCCCGCGGCGAGCGCACCACCCTGCGCTGCTTCCTCGCCTATGCCCGCGCCCGCGGCCTGTCGCGCCGCCAGCGCCGCGACACCTGGCGCCAGCTCCAACCCCAGCTCCGCGCCCAGGTCCGCCGCGCCCGCCAAAAAGCCCTCCGCGACGCCCGGGCCGCACGGTCACGGTGAGACCCGCCACGACGGCAGGCAGGCCGCAGCTCGATCGGTGCTAGACTCATCACATGGCCTTCGATCCGCTGACCATCCTCGGGCCCGAGGGGCCCATTGCCCGACGCCTGGGCGAGCGCTACGAGCGCCGACCGGAGCAGGAGGCGATGGTCGCCGCCGTCCGCGACGCCCTGGGCCAAGGCGGGCAACTGCTCGTCGAGGCGGGCACAGGCGTGGGCAAGTCCTTCGCCTACCTGCTGCCGGCGATCGAGCGGATCGTCG
>SLDI01000234.1:0-6032 GCA_007125385.1 Phycisphaeraceae bacterium
AAACCAGTGTTTTTCGCCTCGTCGCTCTCGCCCAAACCGCAGGAGCGGCGAGGCGAAAAACACGATCGACCCCCGCTGTGACGCCCACACCCCACCCACGGAAATCTCGGAAGAGTCCCATTTTTACAACCAGCGGGGCACCGCCGAACAGTGGATCAAGGAGGGGAAGAACGCCGTGAAGTGGACACGGTTGAGTTGCCGCCGCTTCGACGCCAACCAGGTGCGGTTGCAGTTGCACGTGCTGGTGTACAACCTGGCGAACTTCCTGCGTCGACTGACGCTGCCGGCGATCGTGAAGCACTGGTCGTTGACGACGCTGCGGGACAAGCTGGTCAAGATCGGCGCGAAGGTCATTCACCGCGGCCGTTATGCGATCTTTCAACTGGCGGAGGTGGCCGTGTCGCGACACTTGTACCAGACGATCCTGCAGCGGATCGCGCGGCTGCAGGGGGTGGCGATGCCGCCGCCAGCAGGATGAGGCCGCGAGCATCATTGGTGGTTTCAACAGGGACCGGGTCCGGTGGAGAGTGCGCGCGAAGGTTGGCTTGAGCGATAGTGGAGGGGCGCCTTTCGAGCCGTTCCAGAGCGGACCAGGCCGTGGAGCCGGACGCGCATCGGCGTTTTCGTGATGAAAGGGGTTGGAACGCGAGTCACGCGGCGGTAGACTGGCGTTCGAGACGGTCAGCACCGGACTGGCCGGGAGGTAACTGGGGAATCTCGGATGAAACAACCCAGGCCGGCCTCTGTCGTCTGGTGTTCAAGCGCATCTGATGCCCGCGTGTCGGAGGCACACACCGGGACGCGTCGGCTCTGAGGAATTGCCCATGATCGGTCGCTGTGTCACGGTCGCTTTCGTTCTGGGATTCTCACTGTTGCTGCTGCCGTCGTCTGCCGCGGCGGAAGACGCGACCGGCGACGGCGGGGGCGTCGGCACATACGTCTGGTGGGCGGGCCAGGATCCGGTGGAGACGAACTTTCCGGACAAGACCGAATTTTCGCCTCAGGACGAACGTGAGGCCGAGCGTCTCTACGGGGGCGATTGGCTGACCGCCGCCGGCGATTGGGAGGAGGGCGATCCCCGGCCGTTCGCGACCTATCGGGTCGAGGTGGAGGAGGCAGGCATCTACAACTTCTGGACGCGAAAGTTCTGGCGTCACGGGCCATTTCGGTGGCGCTTCAATGATCAGGACTGGCAAGTGTGTGGCCGGGACGTGAGCCTGCACAGCCATTCCAGCTTGCGCCTGCACGTCGGGGCCAACTGGGTTTATCTCGGCCGGGTGGAGCTCGAGCCGGGCACGCACACGTTCGAGCTCGAGGTTCTGCCGGAGTTGCAGAACGGGACCATGACCGCCGCCTTCGACGCGTTCGTGCTCGTCGACGGGGTGTTTCTGCCGCGCGACAAGTTCAAGCCGGACGAGTTCCACGGTGAGGCGGCGCCGGGCTACTTCGCGTGGGAGCCGACGGCCGATCCGCTGCACGACGACTCGCCAATCGACCTGCGCCATCTCAACGAGCAGACGGCGGGACAGAGCGGTTTCGTCCGTCGCGAGGGCGATCGGTTTGTGCTGGGCGACGGCACGCCGGTGCGGTTCTGGATGGTGCAAGGCGGGGGCATGGGCAACAACCCGGAGCTGTTCGAGCGCCGGGCGCGACGTCTCGCCAAGTATGGCGTGAACCTGGTCCGCAGTGGCGGGACGCAGTTTTTCAGCGACTGGATGCACGGCCGGCGCGAGGCGTTCGAGGATCGACTCGACACCTATCACGCCATGATCGCCGCGCTCAAGGAGCAGGGCGTCTACCTCTACATGAACCACCTTTACTGGCACACGCACACGTCGCTGACGTTGCCGGAGGAAGTCTTTCCGGGCGTGGAGAACGAGACGCTGATCGCGCTGATTTTCTTCAGCGAGGATTTCCAGGACTACTACCTGGACTTTATCGAGGAACTGGTGACCACGGAGAACCCGTACACCGGCCTGCCGATCGCGGAGGACCCGGCGGTGGCGTTTCTGGAGGTGCACAACGAGAGCAGCCTGCTGTTTCACACCTTCAACCCCGCGCATTTTCCCGAGGCCGAGCTGACGCTGGTGGAGCAGGCGTTCGCGCAGTGGCTGGTGGACAAGTACGGCTCGCTCCAGGCGGCCGTGGATGCCTGGGGCGAGGAGGAGGCCCGCGACACGGGCCAGCGCACGCCGGACCATTTCGACCAGGGCCGCGCCGGGCTGTATCGCGCCGGGCATCTGCGTCAGCGGTTCTGGACGGGGCGCGACACGACGCGGTCTGCGGATCAACTTCAGTTCATGGTCGAGGCGCAGCAGACCTTTTACGCCAGAATGAAGCGGAGAATGACGCAGGACATCGGCGTCCAACAGGTGATCGTACCCAGCAACTGGAAGACCGCCAGCGAACGCACGCTCGGCGGGCTGGAGCGCTACACCTACACAGGCGCCGACGTCGTGGCCCGCAACAGCTATTTCAGCACGCAGCACGACCCCTCCCCCGAGCGATTCTATTCCGTGGACATCGGCGACACGTACCGCGATGGCAGTGCGCTGAAGCCGCCACACGCCCCCGGGGCGCTGGGCACGCCGCACATCGCGAACCACCCGTTCATGGTGACCGAGAACAACTGGACCCGGCCCAACCGCTACCGCGCCGAGTGGCCGTTGCTGGTGTCGGTCTACGCCAGCCTCTCGGGCACGGATGGCTGGACGTTCTTCTCCATGGACACCGCCGAGTGGCGCCACACGATGGCTGTGTGGGACCTGAACAACCCAACGGTGCTGGGACAGTTCCCCGCAGCGGCTTTGATGTATCGCCGTGGCGACGTGACCGAGCCCGACGAGCCAGCGGTTTACGAAAGGGTCAACCTCAACGACGCCTACAACCTCCAAGGCACGGCCATTTTCCCCGTCCGAGGCGAGGATGCGCTATGGGCCGATCGTATCGGAGACACCGAGGCCCGGGCCGGCGCCGATGCGGGCCCGTCGCAGATCGATCAGCGCGCGTTTTTTGTCGGGCCTGTGATCCAGGACTTCCGCACCGATCGCGAGTCGTCCGTCGAAACCGTCGACCTCGATCAATACATCGACACCGAGGCCCGGATCGTCCGCAGCATGACCGACCAGGTTCGGTGGGACTACGACACTGGCGTGGTCACCTTTGACACGCCGCGGGCTCAGGGCGCTACCGGGTTCCTCGCCGCCGCGGGGACCATCGAACTCGGCGACATGGTCATCGAGTCCAGCAACGCGTATGGCTCAATCACGGTCATCGCCCTCGACGACGCGCCACTGGCTGAATCCACCAAGATCCTCGTGCAGGCCGCCACCTACGATCGGCCGCACGGCTTCACCACCGAGCCGCGTGACGACGGGTTCCGGGAAATCACGAACCTGGGCGGCTATCCCCTCAATGTCCGCAAGCTCGACGCGCGGGTGACCATTCGCTCCGGGACCGCCAGCGAGGCCATCGTGCTCGATCACAACGGCACGGTGACGGATCGATCCGCCGATACGGAGGCCGGCGACGGCGCGTTGACGATCACGCTGCCATCGGATCGCATCTATACCCTGATTCGCTAATCGCAACGTTGCCTCGCCCGCTCCGAGGTCAAGGCCGAAAACGCCAAGCTCCGCGACGACTCGGCCCGCTACCGCCGCGACATCGCCGAGCTCAAGCGGCAGGTGGACAAGCTCACGCGGGAGATCGCGTTCCTGCGCCGCCAGGAGCAGAAGCGCGTGGCCGAGCAGCCGCCGGCGGAGGCGGCCGAGCAGGTGCGGTTCTCACCGTGGTGCCGCGAAGGAGTGGCCGATGCCAGCGGCGGCTTCAAAGGAACAGCGATGGCTCGACGTGGAAGCGCTCGCTCAGCTTGCGCAGGTGGTCGGCCGTCAGCTTCCGCTCGCCCTTGAGAATTTTCGAGCCCATGCTGGCGTGGACGCCAAGTAGCCTGGCCAGGTCCGTGCCGCTCATGTTGTTCTGGTCGAGCAGGTACTTGAGCGAGTCCAACCCGGTGACCCCACCCGTGTCGACCGCGTGGTGCTGCGATTCGTAGACTTCTACGAGCTGCGCGAGGGTCTCCATGTAGAGCGCCTGGCCCTTGGTCAGCTTGGGGATGGCCATGAGCCGGTCGATCATCTCGATTGTATTCTCAAGCTGAACGTCATCGGCGATGGCCTGCGGGGGCATCAGCCGGACCAGCGAGTCGAAACGGCCGGGCAGCTTGCTCTGATCATGGCGTGTCTTGCTCATGGGTCAATCCTTCCACTTGCCTTTATCGTACTCGGCGTGCGTCAACACCTCGCGGATGTTGATCAACTGGTAGTCGTACCGGACGCGGGCGATCAGGCGATACTTGTTGCCCCCGATGTTGAAGACTGTCAGCGTCTCGCCGCGTTTGTTCATGACGCCATCGGCCTGTGGCAGGTCGGCCCGCAGCTCCGGCAGGCTCTGCCACCGGGCGTGCACAGCCAGCTTGTACCACTGCCGCAGGGGAATCTCGGCATCGGGATGCCGAGACCAGAACTCCCGCAGACGCTTGAGGCTGATCACTCGCACCTAGACATTTTGTCTACCCGTCGGCCGGCGGTCAAGCCCGCAGGAGACAAAATGTCTAATCCCCCGGATCTTTGTCCTGGCAACGTGTCACTGGGCGCCCAAACCCGGTTCTCCCGCACATTGCGTGAAGAGCGGGAAGGCGGTGTGTTGTGGCGGCGCCGCGATGGCCACGGGCAACGAGGGCTCGGATCATCACCGCTGACCATGTGCTGCGAAGGCCCGACGCCCGGCCCCCGGCTGGAGCGTGTCGGACGACGATCCGGGACCCGCCTCCCGTGGGACGCGAATGTAAAGCATCTACGCCGCGTGCAGGAATCGTGCCCGCAGCAGGTCGAAGTTCGCCCGGCCATACATCTGACGCTTCACCAACTTGAGGCGGTTGATCTGTCCCTCAACCTGGCCGTTGGCGCATGCCCTGGCCAAGCAGATTCGTGTCGAACTGGTGGACGAGGCGGCGTGAGAGCGGGGGCCGCCGAAGGGGACCGGCCGCATCGACGTCGCGGCTGACGCGAGCCGTGGACGAAGCGGGCTGGTGGGCAAGAGTGATTCGTACGACAACGCGAACGCCGCTGCGATGTGGCCACAGATGAACACAGATATGAACACAGATTGCGCGTTCGGCCAGGCGCTTCGCCGGGCCATCCCGTCTCTGGCCTTCAGCGCGGGGGGCTTGGAGCGCCTGGCGCGGGGAAGCGGGGCAGGGCCGGTGACCACGGTGTCGCGAGGCGGCGCCGCGAGGGTGTCGCCGGTCCCGTTGTCCATGTGGTTGATCCATGCCTGGCAGGCGGCGCGGTACGGCTTCATCCCCGGGGCGGCCGTGGCACGCGCCACACGGCGCAGCGCTGCATGCGCGTGCATGGCCGCCGGATCGGGTGGGCGCTGCCGGTGTGGTGGCGTAAGCGGCCGGCCGCACGAAGATGAATCGGGACGGGCGCGTCCGCGCCAAGGCCGTCGTGTCGCGTCCCGTTGACCGCAACCCGGTCGAGGCCATAATCATGAAATACCCGCACCGGTCGAGTGAGCCTGTTGGGATGAGTGCCCCGCGCCGCGCCAAAGCCCGCAAGTCGAAACCGCCGTCGTGGTCCCAACGTTACCCCGGCGCCGCGAAGCGCCTGTCGCAGTGGCGCGCCGAGCTCCAGGGGGTTGGCGTCGCCGAGCGCTACTGGCGGATGCTCGATGACACCGAGCGGCGCGGCCTCCTGGCCGCAGCCCGCGCCGCGGCCGATGATCAGCCCGGGGACGAGCCCGGAACCGGTGCGGCGTCGGCGCCGGGCCGGCGCGCCCCCTCGCCGTTCGAAGACGATGCGCTGGCGGTTTGCTACAAGCATCTGCGCGGGCCGATCGGCATGTGCCGGGCGATGACCGGCGCCGCGACGCCCCTGGCGGTGGTGGAGCTGGCCGAGCGGATGGGGCTCTGCTCGGCACGCGAGGCCGCCGAGCTGCGCGCGATCCTGCCCGGCGGCGACGCCCCGGAC
>SLDI01000256.1:0-6092 GCA_007125385.1 Phycisphaeraceae bacterium
TCGATGCGGCCGGCGAGCTCGTCGGGCTCGGCCAGGGCGGACTCGCGCAGGTGGGCGAGCTCCTGGCGCATGGTGGCCACGTCGATGGGGTCGTAGCGCTCAGGCCGGACCTCCGCGCGGTCCAGCGCGTCGGTCAGCTCGGCCATGCGCTCGCTGGCGCGCCGGAGGGTGGCCAGCAGCGGGCGAATCTGGCTGGTGCGCAGCGACAGCTCCTCGACCAGCGAGGCGATCTTGCGCCGCCGGCTGAGCATGCGTCGGCGGGCGGCGGCGGCGCGCACGGCGCCGAGACGCTCCAGCGACAGCCACTGCTCGCGGTTGGCTTCCAGGAGCTGGTGGATGGTCGTCAGGTTCACCGGCATGCGTGCGGCGATCTTCTGCTTGGCGTCGGCCTCGGCGGTGGAGATCTTCATCGTCCGGTCGAAGGGCAACTGGCCCTGGTCGACCTGCTCGAGGGTGGCGACGGCGGCCTCGACGGCCAGCTCGTTCTCGAGAATCAGCCGGCGGAAGATGATGCGGGTGACCTCGATCTTCTTGGCGAGATGGATCTCCTCGTCGCGGGTGAGCAGGGGGCTGCGGCCCATCTGGGTGAGGTAGGTGCGCAGCGGGTCGTCGCTGCGGCCGCCGTTCTCGTGCTCGAGGGCGCGCATGAGCTCGGCGCGTGCTTCGTCGTGCTCGACGAGCTCGTCGGCGTGCTCTTCAGCGGCGACCTCGGCGGCGAGGGCGGGGTCGGGCTCGGCGGCGGCGCCGCTGCGCTGGCCGAAGCGGGCGTTGCGCAGCTCGGGCGGGGCCTGCTCGTCGCGGACCAGGCGGATGCACTGCTCCTGGAAGGTGACGAGGAGTCGGCCGAGCGGCTCGTGCTCGACAAGCTCGTCGGGCAACAGCGCGACGAGCTGGTCGAAGGTGACCATGCCGTGACGTCGGCCGCAGGCGAGCAGTTCTGTGATGGCCGGATGATGGTGCTCGTTCACTGCCAGCAACCCTGCTGCATGTAAGGCGAGCCTGGGGGCACGCCGGTTCGCGAGGCTCCGTTTCGCGGCTTGCGCGTCTTGGCGCTTGCACGCCAACGTCTTACAATACATGCGGTTACGGCCGCGCCCCGGTGCACGGTCCACCGGGTGAGCCGGGCGGCCCCGCAGGGGGCTGTGGCCGGCTTACCGACCCCAACGATAGGGTACACCCCGGTCGCGCGTCAATCCGCATCCGGCAGATTCATCGGCCGGAGGGCGGCTTGTTTTCTTTAAGGACATGTAAAAAAACATGTTAAAAATATCGAAGGGGTGATCCGGGCCCGGCGTGTCGAGCGGGACGGGTCGGTGTTATCGGGCCTTGGGGCGGGTCGTTGATGGCGCGACGCGGACGGGGGTGTCATAAGAGGCGTCAAGAAAAAGGTTTACCCCCGTGCGCGGCAGCGTCGGGGCGCATGGGGAGGCCGCGCGGGCCGCTTGCGGCTTCGCGAAGCCGCAAGCGGCATGCGCCCGGCTGCACCATACCCACGTCAACCCGTCGCGAGCGCGGCCGGCGGGTCGCTCGGTGTCAGGTCAAAGAACCCGTCGCCGGTGGCCTGGCAGTGCTCGGCGAGGCGGTGGCGCAGCGATCCGAGCGCCTCGCGGTGGTGCGGGTCCTCGCAGGTGGGGTGGGCGAGGTTGACGAGCTCGGCCGGGTCGCTGTCCAGGTCGTAGAGCTCCTCGCCGACGCCGATGTAGTGGGTGTACTTGTACCGGGCGTCGCGGACCATGCGGGCCGGGGTGCAGAGCTTGCCCGCCTTGTGCCACTCGGCGAAGACGGCGTCGTGGCCGGCGAAGCGCTCACCGCGTACGGCGGGCATGAGGCTGATGCCGGGCAGGTTGGCGTCCGCGTCGCTGCCGGCGATATCCAGCGCGGTGGGGAGGACGTCGATGAGGCTGACCGGAGCGTCGCAGGTGCGTGGCTGGTAGTCCTTCCACTGGGCGTCGCAACGTGATGAGCCGAGCATGCCGTGGCGTGGCGGGGCGACGACCAGCGGCACGCGTGTGACGCCGTCGTAGAGGTAGGGGCCTTTGAAAGGCAGCCCATGCTCGCCCGCCATGTCGCCGTGGTCGGAGGCGAGGATGACGAAGGTGTTGGGCGCGAAGCCGGAGCATGTGAGCTCGTCGAGCAGCTCGGCGATGTTGGCGTCGACCTTCTCGAGCTTGTCGCGGTAGAACTGGCGGTAGTACTCCCATCGTTCGTCGGACCAGGGCTGGGCGTGGGGCCCGCGGCGCTGGGGCCAGGGCTTGGTGGCCAGGTCGTCGTCCTGGTTGGGCCAGCGTGGCAATTCAACGGGTCGCGTTTCGCCGGGCTCGAGGAAGTAGATGTCGTGGGGGTTCATGAGCGAGACGACGTGGAGGAAGGGGCGTCGCCGGTTGAGCCAGTCGCGATCGCGCCAGTAGCGGGCGGCGAGGTTGACGGTGGTGGGGTCGTGCGAGCACTCCTCGGCGTATTCAAAGCCGTAGCGCCCGACGTCGCCGCCGAGGTGCCACTTGCCGTGGTAGGCGGTTTCGTAGCCGTGGCGTTGGAGGTGGTGGCCGAGGGTGTCGAGGGCTTCGTTGAGGGGCCCGCAGGGGTTGCCGAGGTTGGCGTAGACGCCGTTCTGGGTGGGGAAGAGCCCGGTCATGATCGAGCCGCGGCTGGGGCCGCAGATGGGGCTGGTGCAGTAGGCGCTGGTGAAGCTGGTGCCGCGGTTGACGAGGCTGTCCATGGCGGGGGTGTGGGCGCCGAAGTTGTTGGTCAGCGCGCTGAGGGTGTCGTGGCGCTGCTGGTCGGTGAGGATGAGGAGGATGTTGGGGGGCATTTCGGATTTCGAGTTTCAGATTTCAGATTTGGCCACGATGGCACGAAGGGCACGAAGCAAGGCAGGAGTCGAGATAAGGAAGGCAGGAAAGGCAGGAATGCAGGAACGGAGCGAATCGTGCGATCTGCGCCTTTTTCCTGGTTTCCTGGCTTCCTTATCTGCCTTTCTTCGTGTCTCCTTCGTGTCTTCGTGGCTAATCGGCCGCGATGATCTCGAGGTGCTGCCAGCCGCCGCTGTTGCCGGCGTTGTCGGGGCGCTCGTAGATTTCGTCGACCATGATGGTCAGCGAGTCGCTGCGCACGCCGTCGAGGGCGAGCGTGACCTTTTCGCCGGCCGCCTCGTCGAGGCTGAGCTTCTGCTCGGTGCCGTCGGCGAGGCGCACCGTGACTTCCTTGGCGAGGTGGAAGCTGTCGCGCCAGTCGCCCTGGGCGAGGACGAGCTTCTCCAGCGGGGCCTCGTCGCGGAACTCGAAACGGATGCCGCTGCCGGCGGTGAACTGGCCGATGACCCAGACGGTGTGCGCGTTGTCGTCCAGGGCGCGTTCGATGCCATAGTCGGCGTTGGGGAAGCAGTTGATGGCGTGGAAGCGCGTGCCCGTGTCGGGGTCGACGAGGTTCGTGCCCGGCCGGGGCCAATCGGCGTCGGCGGCCTCGATGCTGTCAAAGTCGTGCTCATACGGCTCGACCTCGCGCAGCAGGCGGACGGTGAGCCGGGCTTCGCCGTCGCCGCGCGGCAGGGCGTTGAAGCGCAGCGTCACGTCGCCGGCGGCGATCTCGACGAGCGTGGGCTCGGCGAGGGCGAGCGTGGCGGTGTCGTCGCGCATCGGCTGGGCGTCGCTGACCTGGCCGTCGACCGGGCCGGTGGCAATCGTCGCGCCGGTGCCCGCGTCGAGCTCGATGACATTGCCCTCGTAGGCGAGGGGCACGATTTCGACGGCCGCGTCGTCGGCGGTGGGCATGATGGGCAGCGCGGTGAGCTCGGGGTATTGGCCGACCTCCCACTCGAATGTGTTCACGATGCCGGCGGGGCCGACGATGAGGCGTGACGTGCGTACGTGCTCGCGGTCCTTGTTGAACCAGTTGGCGGTCCAGACGGGCCACTGGCGCGGGAAGCGGATGCCCAGGTCGCGCGGCTGGGGCTCCTCGGCCATGTCGTAGACCTGCCAGGTGAGGAACGCCCCGAGCGCGTAGCCGCTCATGTGGCGGACGCCGGGCCAGAGGGTGACGCGGGTGTCGGGCCAGTTGGACCAGAGCTCGTGGGAGGCGTTGTATCCCCACTGGGCCATGAGGGGCGCGTCGTGGCGGAGGGCTTCCTGGAAGAGGATGTCGGCGTGCTTGAGGCCGCTGGGGCTGTCGCCGCCGCGCTCGGACAGGCCGGAGTCGATGCGCAGGCCATCGGGCAGGATCATCGCCTCGGCGACGGGGCTCCAGCGTTTGAGCATCTCGCCCCAGCGCGGGTCGTCGGTGGCGCGGCTGGCGTTGGACATGATCGCGACATGGTCGGTGCTGTAGCCCGAGTCCCAGCGCAGGCCCTCGCCGGAGTAGCGGTTGCCTTCGCCGAAGATGGGCCAGCCGCCGGCGTAGCGGCCCTGGGCGGCGACGATTTCTTCGACGTTGATCTCGTACTCGTGCATGATGTGGCGGGCTTGCTCGTCGTCGGTGAGCACGTGGTTGGCGATGATGTGCTGGGCGAGGACGTAGGTCATGGGGCGGTTGGCGCCGCTGGCCAGCGAGCCGCCGCGGCTGGTGTAGCTGTCGTCGTATTCCGTGAAGGGGGCGGGGCTGCGCGACAGGGCGGAGCGGTAGAGCATCTGCTCGTAGAGCTCGTCGCGCGTGATGTCCTGCCAGTGGCGGGTGGTGACGGTTTCGTCGAGCTCGGGGCGGTTTTCGCTTCGCATGTGGCGCAGGGCGCGGGCGAGGTCGGCCATGATCATGCCGTGGGTGTACTCGCCCTGCATGCGGGTGCGCATCTCCGGCCAGGAGCCGTCCCAGGACTGGATGCGGGCCATCATGTCCATGGCGCGGATGGCGGAGGCGATCCCCTCTTCGCCGCCGAACTTCGCGGTGATGAGGCTGACCTGCTGGGTGCGTCCCTGGGCGACGAGGGGGTAGTCGGCGTTGGGGTTGTCGGCCGAGGGGAAGCGGGCGTTGTCGTAGGAGCCGTCGAAGTAGTCGACGATCGCCAGGCCGTCGAGGTGGAAGTGGCCGGAGGTCGCCGGCAGGCTGCGTGAGCGTGGGAAGGGGATGCGCTTCTGAACGATGGTCAGGTCGAAGCCGACGACGTTCTCGAAGTATTCGCGCGGCGGGGTGGCGAAGACGCCGAGGCTGTTGTCGAAGACGTAGCCCCAGTCGAAGTAGAGGATGTGGGGGTTGTCGCCGAAGCGGTGGACGATGGGGGTGTCACTGAAGATGATGGCGTCGTCGTCGCGGCCGGCGATCTTCAGGTGCACGCCGACGCGCAGGTGCTCGGACAGGCCGGCGGGCGCGTTGACCCACAGGGCGAAGCCGGTGCCTTTTTCGAGGACGTTGATGGGCTCGTCGAAGCGGATCTCGATGCGGTCGCTGTTGTGACGGTGATTGCGGGTTTCGCCGATGTCGCGGACGGTGATGCGGTAGCTGGAGCCGGAGCCGTCGGCATCCCATTCGTCGGTGGCTTCGATGGAGACGTTGCCGACGGCGGACCAGGTGGCATCGGGCAGGGGATGGTCCGGCAGGTGGCCGCGGCGCTGCTGGTCGATGGCGTTGCGTGCGGCGGTTTCCAGGGCCCGGGTCTTGGTCTCGAGCACGTCCCGCCAGGCGACCTGGGCCAGGGTGGGCAGGGCCAGGGCGAGGCTGGTGGTGGCGATGATGACCGGTGCGAAGCTTCGCATGACTGTCTCCTGATCCGGGGATTCGAGCATTTGACCTGCCTGGGGTCGGTCGCCCACGGCGCCCCCGCGAGCGCTTGGCCCTGTGCGAGGGGCAGGCGGCGGCGGAACGATGGGAAGCATGATAACGCGGGCAGATGTCGCGGCGCGATGCGAGGCCGGCCGGCCCGTGGCGGGCCGGTGAGCCAGCGGTCGGCAGCGCCATGGCGGTCGGCAGGGCGGCTCAGCGCTCGTGGCGGTGCGTCGGCGGTGGGCCGTGGATGCGGATGTGCGGAAAGACGAGGTGCAGGTTGGCGATAAGCGCATCGCTACGAGCGGGATCGCGCGGCGGCGGGTGGTGCTGGGGGCTCGATTCGTGTTCAGCGGGCTGGGTGTGAAGCGCCGGGGCCGGGCGTGGTCGGACCAGGCGGGCGGCGA